>SLIH01000044.1 GCA_007135745.1 Halomonas sp.
GACGCGGTGCTGGCACCCGAGGCCCGCTTCCGACCCACTGGCATAACCTTCACGGACTCGGTTCTGCACCAGCAGCCCGGACTCAATCTGGCGGATACCATGGCCCTGCCGCTGGTGCGCCTGCGCGAGCTTTTCCAGCGCGTCCACCTGCCCGCGCCCCTGGATGAAGCCTCGGACCTGCTGCTGGAAGCCATCCGCGCGCGGCTGGATTACCTGGTGGCGGTGGGGCTCGACTACCTGACCCTGGACCGCCAGTCCCGAACCCTTTCCGGTGGGGAAGTGCAGCGCATCAACCTCACCACCGCCCTGGGCACCTCTCTGGTCAACACCCTCTTTGTGCTGGATGAGCCCAGCATCGGTCTCCACCCCCGGGATATGGACCGCATCATCGGCGTGATGCAGCGCCTGCGCGATGCGGGCAATTCGCTGCTGGTGGTGGAGCACGATCCCCAGGTTATGGAGGCCGCGGACCGGGTGATCGACATCGGACCTGGCCCGGGCGAGCGCGGCGGCGAGATCGTCTTCCAGGGCACACCGGCGGCGCTGAAGGCCTCCTCGGATTCCCTGACAGCGGCCTATCTCACCGGCCGTCGTCGTGTGGTGGAAGAAGTGGACAAGCCCGCGTCTCTGCCCCGGCCCAAAGCCAAAGAGTGCATCCGGATTCGCGGCGCCAG
The DNA here is from genome assembly GCA_007135745.1 of Halomonas sp. Classification (GTDB taxonomy): domain Bacteria; phylum Pseudomonadota; class Gammaproteobacteria; order Pseudomonadales; family Oleiphilaceae; genus Halospina. The sequence goes on from SLIH01000044.1 coordinate 675, forward strand.
CGAACACAACCTGCGGGATCTGGATCTGGACCTGCCACTCAAGCGCATGGTGGTGGTCACCGGGGTCAGCGGCTCCGGCAAGTCCACGCTGATGGAAGGGGTGCTTTACCGGGCCCTGGCGGAGATCAAGGGACGCCCGGGGGAGGTGCCCGGGGCCCATAAAAGCATCAAAGGCCACGAGCGCATCGATGACGCCGTGATGATCGATCAGTCGCCCATCGGCCGCACCACCCGTTCCACCCCGGCCAGTTACGTGGGCGCCTTCGACGCCATCCGCAAGGTCTACACCGCGCTGCCGGAGGCCAAGGAGCGCGGCTACACCCTGGGGACCTTCAGCTTCAACGCCGGCAAGGGCCGCTGCCCCACCTGCGGCGGCAACGGCTTCGAGCATGTGGAGATGCAGTTCCTCAGTGACGTCTACCTGCGTTGCCCGGACTGCGACGGGCGCCGTTATCGGCCGGAAATTCTGGAAGTGACCCTGGCGCCTTCGGTGGGCTGCGAGAGTGGCCCCCGTTCCATTGCCGAAGTGCTGGAGATGTCGGTGAATCAGGCGGTGGATTTCTTCGCCGATTACCCGGATGTACTGCGTGGGCTCGAGCCCCTGCAGGCCGTGGGGCTGGGTTACATGGCCCTGGGTCAGCCGGTGCCGACGCTGTCCGGCGGTGAGGCCCAGCGCCTGAAGCTGGCGGGGCATCTGGCCAAGGCGGCGGGGCGCAAGAGCCGTGACGAGCATCTGCTGTTTCTTTTCGATGAGCCCACCACCGGCCTGCACATGGACGATGTGGCCGTGCTGCTCCGGGCCTTCCGGCGCCTGCTGGCAGCAGGCCATTCGCTGGTGGTGATTGAGCATAATCTGGATGTCATGGCGGCCGCGGACTGGCTGATTGATCTGGGCCCGGAAGGCGGCGAAGGGGGCGGGGAACTGGTGGCCGAAGGCACGCCCGAAGAGGTCATGAAGGTGGCGGGTAGTCACACCGGCCGTGCCCTGAAAGCGTACCTTGGCGTGGATCAGGTACCCGCCGTGGCCGAAGCCCCGGTGCCCATGAAAACGGTGCGCCAACCCGATGCCATCACCATCCACAACGCCCGGGAGCACAACCTCAAGAACGCCAACATCCGCATTCCCCGCAACCGCATGACGGTGATTACCGGCCTGTCCGGCTCCGGGAAGAGCACCGTGGCCTTCGACATTGTCTTCAACGAGGGTCAGCGCCGTTATCTGGAATCGCTCAATGCCTATGCCCGGCAGTTCGTGCAGCCGTCCTCGCGCCCGGACGTGGATGCGGTCTTCGGCATTCCGCCCACGGTTGCCATCGAACAGCGCACCAGCCGGGGTGGCCGCAAGAGCACCGTGGCCACCATGACCGAGCTCTATCACTTCCTGCGGCTGCTGTTCGTCAAACTCGGCACCCAGCACTGCCCCGAGTGCGCCGTACCCATTGATGCCCAGACCCCGGAGGCGATCCGTGCGCGCATTCTGCGCGAGGCGCGCAACCAGAAAGTCACCCTGCTGGCGCCCATGGTGGTGGCGCGCAAGGGCTATTACACGGATCTGGCCCAGTGGGCGGCGAAGAAGGGCATTGAAACCCTGCGGGTGGATGGCGAGTACCTGCCCACGGACAACTGGCCACGACTGGCCCGGCATCAGGAGCATGACATTGACCTGCCCGTGGGCACGCTCAAGGTGAGCGCGAAGAGTGAACAGGAGCTGGACCGTTTGATCCGTCAGGCATTGGATTTCGGCCAGGGCACCCTGAAGCTGGCCGGCGGCGACGGCGATGTCATCTTCTCCACCGAAAGGGCCTGCCCCGGCTGCGGTCGCAGTTTCCCGGAACTGGATCCACGGCTGTTCTCCTACAACTCCAAGCATGGCTGGTGCCAGGGTTGCTACGGCACTGGTCTGGCCCTGGCCGGTTTCGACGAAGAGCAGACCGGCGAGGAAAGCGCCTGGCTGGAAGAGGAAGAAGACGCGGCGCCGGGCACCTGTCCCAGCTGTCATGGGCGGCGCCTGAAACCCGAGGCGCTGGCGGTCTATTTTCAGGACGGCAACATTGCCGACTTCACCGAACTGTCCGTGAAAGAGGCAGCGGCACGTTTTGCAGCCCTGACACTGGACGGGCGGGAACAGGCCATCGCCCGGGATATTCTGCCGGAGATCCGGGCCCGGCTGGATTTCCTGCAGCAGGTGGGGCTGTCCTACCTGAGTCTGGACCGGGCCGCGCCCACCCTCTCCGGTGGCGAGGCCCAGCGTATCCGGATCGCCGCCCAGCTTGGCTCCAACCTGCAGGGCGTGTGCTACATCCTGGACGAACCCACCATCGGCCTGCACCCGCGCGACAACCGTATGCTGCTCGACACCCTGGCGCGGCTGGAAGGCAAGGGCAACACCATACTGGTGGTGGAGCACGACGAGGAGACCATCCGCCGCGCCGAGCACGTCATTGATCTCGGCCCCGGTGCCGGGGTCAACGGCGGCGAGGTGGTGGCTGAAGGCTCCGTGCAGGATCTGATCGACAATCCCCGTTCGGCC
>SLIH01000160.1 GCA_007135745.1 Halomonas sp.
AAGTTACAGGTTACAAGTTTTGAGGAAGGCCCCCTTCGGGGGCCTTGCCAGGGATTGGTTAGCGCTCTACTGCCAGCGCTACGCCCATGCCGCCGCCGATGCATAGGGTGGCCAGGCCTTTCTGTACATCGCGGCGCTGCATTTCGTGTAGCAGGGAGACGAGGATTCGACAGCCGGAGGCGCCGATGGGGTGGCCGAGGGCGATGGCGCCGCCGTTGACGTTGACCTTTTCCGTGTCCCAGCCCAGATCGCGGTTGACCGCTATAGCCTGGGCGGCGAAGGCTTCGTTGGCTTCCATCAGATCCAGATCGTCCAGGCTCCAGCCCGCACGTTCAACACAGCGACGGGTCGCCGGGATCGGGCCGGTGCCCATGATTTCAGGCTCAACACCGGCGTTGGCGTAGCCCCGTATGGTCGCCAGCGGCTTAAGCCCCAGCTCCCGTGCCTTTTCCGCGGAACAGACGACCACGGCCGCCGCGCCATCATTCAGCGAAGAGGCGTTGCCGGCGGTTACGCTGCCGTCCTTCTTGAAGGCCGGCTTCATGCCGGCAAGTGCCTCTGCCGTTACGTCCGGGCGTGGATTCTCATCGCTGTCGATCACCTTGGGATCACGCTTACGCTGGGGAATGCTTATGGGCACGATCTCATCCTTAAAACGACCCGCCTCCATCGCCGCCTGAGCCTTCTGCTGGGAAGCGGCCGCGAAGGCATCCTGTTCTTCCCGACTGATGTCGTACTTGCTGATGATATTCTCAGCCGTAACACCCATGTGGTAATCGTTAAAGGCATCCCAGAGGCCATCCTGGATCATGCTGTCGATCATCTGCCAGTGGCCCATCTTCTGCCCATTACGGCTGTTGGGCAGCAGGTGGGGCGCCTGGCTCATGCTTTCCTGGCCACCCGCGATGATCAGATCGGCATCGCCACAACGAATAGCCTGGGTAGCGAGATGCAGGGCCTTGAGGCCGGAGCCGCAGACCTTATTGATGGTCATGGCCGGCACCGCCTCACTCAGGCCGGCTCCAATCGAGGCCTGCCGCGCAGGATTCTGCCCCACTCCGGCCGTCAGCACCTGCCCCAGGATAACCTCGTCCACCTGCTCGGACGCCAGGCCGGTCTCAGTCAGAATATCGGCAATAACGGCGGCGCCGAGCTGAGCAGCGGAAAGCGAAGACAGCCCACCTTTGAAAGCGCCGATCGGAGTACGTTTGGCTGCAGCAATGACAACATCACGCATAGAGGTTGCTCCTGATCTGTGAGATTTGGCGCGGATTATACCGGTTTTCGAACATCAGCGCTTAGATCAATTCGTGGCCTCGTCCTCCGCCCGGGGCCGCTCCACCAGCTCAAGCGTCCCCTTGGAACACTCCGCAAGCTTCTCGATGCTCTCGCTGGAGAAGGCATCCACGCGGATCACGTCGTACATGGCCTCCATGGCCTTGGAGACCTGTTCGCGCTCATCCTCCGTCAGCAGCTCACGCTCAATGGCCCAATCCAGCAACTCCTCGCGCTGGTGCCCCAGCAGCATCTCAATATCCTGCAGCTCGTCCGGGTCCGCCTTGCGAATGGCGTCATTAATGCGCTCCCGTGCCGGTTCCGTCTGCCGGGCCAGATAGAGCGCGTTCATGATGCGACCCACCGGATCATTCGGATCCTCGTCCACATAAACACCACGGACAATCCGGTCATGGGCACGACCACGCTTGACGATACTCAGCGCCACGCGCTTGCCCCGGGCATCATCGGGCTTGCGCATATGACGGCCCAGCGGGAACGCCATCAGCCGCAGCGGCCAGCGCAGCGCCGGAACCGGGAAGTTAATGATGGCCTCGAACAAAGCCTGCTCCAGATCGTACAGGGAACGCTCCAGGCTCCACTCAACCAGATCGCGCAGATCCTCGGAGTATCCCTCTTCATGCCACTGCTTGATGGAGGCAGAGGCGTAATACAGCGCCACCAACGAATCCGTCATGCGTCCTGTGAACCGCTGCCGCGCCTTGAGCCCGCCGCCCAGGCTCAGCAGGCTGACATCGGTAAGCACCGAAAAGGTTGCGGCAAAGCGCGAAAGTCGGCGGTAATAGCGAGCAATGTTGCCCTGCCGGGGTATGCCGGTCTGGGCGCGCCCACCGGTCAGCCCCAGCACCAGCGACCGCATGACATTGCGGGTGGTATGAGCAATATGGGCAAAGAAAACACCATCGAACTTCTCCACCGCCTGCGTGCGATCCTCCATCCCGGCGGCTTCGATCTCTTCGATAATATAGGGGTGGCAGCGGATCGCCCCCTGCCCGAACACCATCAGGCTACGGGTCAGGATGTTGGCCCCCTCCACCGTAATGGCGATGGGAATGGCCTGATAGATCCTCGCCAGGAAGTTACGCGGTCCACGAATCACACCGCGCCCGGCCACCACATCCATCGCATGGTTGACCACCTCACGCATCAGATCCGTGTTGCGGTACTTCAGCAGTGCCGAAGGCACTGACGGCTTCACGCCCCGATCCAGCATACCGGCGGTAAAGGTCCGCGCGCAGTCCATCATCCAGGTGTAACCGGCCATGGGCTCCAACGCTTCCTGAACCCCCTCAAAATCACTGATGGAGCGACCAAACTGCTCACGCACCGCCGCATAGGAACCGGTTGTGAGGCAAGCCATTTTGCCACCACTGGTGCCCAGCGCCGGCAGTGAAATAGAGCGCCCAATGGACAGGCACTCCAGCAGCATCCGCCAACCCTGACCAATCATATCGCGTCCACCGATCACCTGATCCAGCGGAATGAAGACATCCTCGCCCCAGGTGGGCCCATTCATGAAAACGGTATTCATGGGCATGTGCCGGGCGCCGTGATTCACGCCCTCCGTATCGCTGGGGATCATTACCGTGGTCACGCCCATATCATGCTCGTCGCCAAGCAACCCCTCTGGATCATAGACCTTGATCGCCAACCCGATCAGCGTGGCCACGGGCGCCAGAGTGATATAACGTTTGTTCCAGGTTACCTTCATGCCCAGAACCTCTTCCCCCTTCCAGGTGCCCTTGCAGATCACACCCCGGTCGGGAATAGCGCCGGCATCGGAACCGGCCACCGGAGAGGTCAGCGCAAAACAGGGAATCTCCTCGCCCTTGGCCAGGCGCGGAAGGTAATACTTTTTCTGCTCGTCGGTACCGTAATAGGTAATCAGCTCACCCGGCCCCAGGGAG
>SLIH01000066.1 GCA_007135745.1 Halomonas sp.
ACTCCGCTCTGGAGGCGTTCCATGAATGGCTGGAGCCGCGCATGGAACCCAGCCAGCGATGGCGAAGTGTCCGAGAAGGGCAGCCTGCCATTGCTGATGCCCTGGACCGGGCGGAGCGTTTCCTTCTGCTCGGAGGCAGTCTTGCCGTTCTCCTGGCCGCGGTCGCCGTGGCTGTCTCCAGTCGCCAATACGCCCTGTCCCAGCGTGATAACGTGGCCCTGTTCAAGACTCTGGGCATGGGAAGTCGCGGCATCGCACGTTTGTATCTGGGCCGCCTTACCCTCTGGGGGATGCTCGGCTCGATGCTGGGCATTGTGCTTGCGCTGCCAGTGTTTGTGCTGCTTGCCGACATTACCAACCGTTTTCTTGATGAATCCGTCCCCTGGCGCATCAGCGCCTCGGCACTGATTCCTGCCCTGGTGACGGCATTGGTCGCCCTGTTTGCCTTTGCCTGGCCTCCCATTCAGCGCCTGAGGGAAGTTTCCGCCATGCAGGTGCTTCGCTCCGAGCCAGGGGAAACGGGCAGCGCGGTGAGGCTGGATCTGGGAATCGCTCTGCTGGGCCTTTTTGGGCTGCTCTGGTTCTATGGGCGCGAACTGTGGCTGGTGTTGGCTTTGCTGGCTGGTGTGGGCGCGCTGTTGGGCATCATGGCGTTGTTGTCCTGGGTCATTGTTCTGCTGCTGAAGAAAGTACGCGGCGGGAATCGTGTCTGGCGACTGGCTCTGGTCGGTCTCTACCGCCACCGCCGTGCCAGCCTGTCGCAGATGTCGGTGTTTGCCATGACACTGATGCTGGCGGCCACGCTTTTTCTGGTGCGCACGGCGCTTCTGGACAATTGGCAGCAGCAGCTTCCGGAGGATGCGCCCAATCATTTCCTGATCAACATAGCGCCGGAGCAGGTGGATGGTGTTGAGAGCTTCCTGAAGGAGCGGGATCTTGAATCGACCGCGCTCTATCCCATGGTTCGGGGGCGTCTGGTCACCATCAATGGTCAGCCGGTACGGGAGGCGATCACCAAGGAAGAAGAAATCAATGCCCTGAATCGCGAACTCAACCTGACCTGGCTGGAGGATCTGCCAGCGGACAATCGGCTGGAGGCCGGTGACTGGTGGCGTGAAGGGGATACTGAAGGCGTGTCCGTTGAGGCGGAACTGTTCGAACAGCTGGAGCTGTCGCTGGGGGACGAGCTGGGTTTCCGCATCGGCGATCGTGATCTGGAAGCAACGGTGCGCAATGTTCGCAGTGTCCAGTGGGACAGTATGCGCCCCAACTTCTACATGGCCTTCTCGCCCGGCACCCTGGAGGATTTTCCCGCCACCTGGATCACCAGTTTCCATCTGGAGCAGGAGAGCAAGGCCGTACTCAATGACCTGGCCCGAGCATTCCCGTCGGTTTCCATTCTGGAAGTGGACCATTTTATCGAGCGCATTCGCTCGATTATTGCACAGGTGACGGTAGCCATAGAAACCCTGTTGGTGATGATACTGATTGCGGCCATTCTGGTAATGGCGGCGGTGATCAGTGCCACATTGGGTGCACGTCAGCGCGAAGGGGCGCTGCTGCGCACTCTGGGGGCTCGCCGAGGTCTGCTGGTGGGCAGCAGCATGCTGGAGTTTGCCATCATGGGGCTGATCGCCGGGTTTCTGGGTGTGCTGGCCGCCGAGCTGGTGGTATGGTCGCTGCAGTACCGGCTGTTTGAAGGGCAGTTCCGGTTGCATCCGGATGTCTGGTTGCTGTTCCCGCTGCTCAGCGCTGCACTGCTGGCGCTCTTTGGTCGCTGGCAACTGCGCCCGGTGCTCAATGTATCACCAATGATTCTGCTGCGGCGGCTGGAAGGTTAGTACCTGCTTACCGAATGGAAATTGAGCGCTCAAATCGGCATACTTGTCGCCAACATTGGCTCCGAAAAGACTCTACTTAACCAGGAGAGGATCGATGAACAACGAGCAGTTGCAGGCTCTCAAAGAGAAATACGTCGCCGCCGGCGCGGCCAGCCCCAACGAACAGTTTGCGGACTACGCCAAAAACGCCGAAGTCTGGGATGCCGACGGCAAGCGGATGATTGATTTTGCCGGTGGTATCGGGGTGCTCAACCTGGGTCATCGACACCCCAAGGTGGTGGATGCGGTCAAGGCGCAGCTCGACAAGGTCATGCACACTTGCCAGACGGTCATGCCCTACGCCGGTTACGTTCAGCTGGCGGAAAAACTCAGTCAGGTCTCCCCGGTACGGGGGCACGCCAAGGTGATGCTGGCCAACTCCGGTGCCGAGGCGCTGGAAAACGCCGTCAAGGTGGCTCGTGCCGCTACCCGTCGCAGCAACGTCATTTGTTTTGATGGTGGCTACCACGGCCGGACTTTCTACACCATGGCCATGAACGGCAAGGTGAACCCCTACCAGGCGGATTTCGGTCCCATGCCGGGCACTGTTTTCCGTGCGCCGTTCCCCGTGCCGTACCACGGCGTAAGCGAAGACGAAGCGCTGCGCGGGCTGAAGATGGTGCTCAAGACCGACGCCAATCCCCGCGACACGGCGGCCGTCATTATCGAGCCGATCCTGGGTGAGGGTGGTTTCTACCCGGCGCCGGCGAGCTTCCTGAAGGCCGTGCGTGAAATCTGCGATGAACACGGCATGCTGATGATCGTTGATGAAGTCCAGAGCGGCTTTGGCCGTACCGGCAAGCGCTTTGCCATCGAGCACAGTGGTGTCGAGCCGGACATTATGACCATGGCCAAGAGCATGGCCGACGGCATGCCCATCTCCGCCATTGTCGGTACCGACAAGCTGATGGACAGCTCCGGTCCGAACTCACTGGGCGGCACCTACACCGGTAGCCCCGTCTCCTGTGCGGCGGCGCTGGCCGTGATGGAAGTTTTCGAGGAAGAAGACATTCTCGGCAAGAGCCAGGCGCTGGGTCAGAAGCTGGAGAAGCGCTTTGCCCAGTGGCAGAGCCAGTTTGCGCACGTCGACAATGCGCGGAACATGGGCCCCATGGCCGCGTTTGAACTGGTCAAGAGCAAGGACAGCCATGAGCCGGACGCCGAAATGGCTGCAGCTCTGGTCAAAAAGGTTAAGCAGAAAGGCCTGATCCTGCTGAGCTGCGGTATGTATGGCAACTCCATCCGTTTCCTGATGCCTGTCACCATCGAGGACGAAGTATTGGAAGAAGGGCTGGCGATGGTCGAGGAAGGCCTGA
>SLIH01000170.1 GCA_007135745.1 Halomonas sp.
CTCTCTTTCGCCTGGCGCTGACCATCACCACCACGCGACTGATCCTGTTGCAGCATGATGCCGGGGAGATTGTCGACACCTTCGGCAGCCTGGTCATCGGTGGCGAACTGCTGGTGGGCATGGTGGTGTTTCTGATCCTGACGGTGGTGAACTATCTGGTGATCACCAAGGGTTCGGAGCGGGTTGCCGAAGTGGCCGCACGCTTCTCCCTGGACGGCATGCCCGGCAAGCAGATGTCCATCGACTCCGACCTGCGGGCGGGACTGATCAGCCCTGAACAGGCACGCGCGCGCCGCCAGCAGCTCAACCGGGAAAGCCAGCTTTTCGGGGCCATGGACGGGGCCATGAAGTTCGTCAAAGGCGATGCCATTGCCATTCTGCTGGTGGTGTTCGTCAACCTTGTGGGCGGCTTCGCCATGGGCGTGATCAACCATGGCATGACCCCGGGCGAGGCCATCGCCGTCTACTCCACCCTCACCGTGGGCGACGGCCTCGTGGCCCAGATCCCGGCGTTGCTGGTGGCCATGACCGCCGGGATCATCATCACCCGGGTCACGGAAAACGAGGAGGAAAGCCCGGACGATGGCAACCTGGGCCAGGAACTGGGCAAACAGCTGATGCAACAGCCCCGTGCCTGGCTGACCGCCGCTGCGGCGCTGGCGGGCTTTGGCCTGGTTCCGGGCATGCCCACCCTGGTCTTCTGGAGTCTGAGTGCCTTCATAGGGGCGCTGGGGTGGCTCAAACTGCGCCAGCAGAAGCTGGAGGCACAGCAGAAAGCCAACTCCGAGGACCCCGGGCGCCTTCTGGCGGAGGCCAACGAGGGCTACAAGGACGTGCGCCAGTTCGATCCGGTTCAGCCCTACCTGCTGGTGTTCGGCGAGCAAGCCCAGAACAGCGAACAGGCCGGGGAACTGGTGCGCCGGGCACGGCAGGCCAGGAACACGCTGGTCACACGCATGGGCTTTACCCTGCCCAACCTGAGCCTGTCCTTTGAACCGGGCATGCCGGCCGATCAGTTCCGTTTTGACGTGAACGAAATTCCCCAGTTACAGGGCTCACTGCATCCGGGCGAACTGGCCGTTGCCGCCCACCACGCGGAGCGGCTCAAGGAACTGGGCGTAAGCTTCCGGGAAGGCGAGTCAAACTGGGGGCACGAGCGCGGCCTGCTGTGGGTGGACGAGAATGACCGGGACACTCTGGCGCACGAGGACATCAAGTTCCAGGACCCACTGACGATGGGCTCGCGCATTATCGAGACCAGTCTTCTGAAAACGGCCTCGCGCTTTATCGGCATACAGGAAGCCCATGCGCTGTCGAGCTGGCTGGAGTCGGAGAAGCCTGAACTGGCGAAGGAAATGCAACGGGCCGTGCCCACGGCCAAGTTTGCCGAGGTGCTGCGACGCCTGGCGGCGGAGTGCGTTTCCCTGCGCAACCTGCGAGCCATAGCCGAAACTCTGGTGGAGTGGGGCCAGAAAGAGCGGGACGTGGCCCTGCTGACCGAGCAGGTGCGCAAGAGCCTGCGCGCTCAGATCTGCCACGCCTGCGCGGAGAACGGCACACTGCGCGCTGTCCTGCTGGCCCCGGACGCTGAGGAAAAACTGCGTGAGGCCACCCGCAACATGGGCACCGACGGCGTGTTTTCCATTCCGCCGGAGCTTAACCGGCGCCTGCTGCAGCAGTTCGCGACCTACTGGCAACGCGGGCGCAGCGAAGGCACCCGGCCGGTGCTGATTGTGCCCCAGGACTTGCGGCGCTTTGTACGGCGCATGGTCGAGCACGACCTGTTCAGCCTGAACGTTCTCGGCTACACGGAGATCGTTCCGGAGGTGCGCATTGAGAGCATGGGGCGCATTTCGACGGCCCTGCCGGAAGGGCAGCAGAGCGAACAACAGGCCGCAAGCCTGCCCGGTTAGGGAACCTCCGTAATCAGTTTCTGGAAATGGCAACACCGAAACGATAAGGCGGGCACAAGGGACCGCTGTAACGGCCCGACTGGGTGAGATTCTTCATGGGGCGTACCCGATTATGGAGTACGGTCATGGCCCGCACCCGCTTCTCAACAACACCGTTCAGGCCATGAGCCATGCCGCTGAGTGATTGCCATAGCTGGCGAGCATCCTCGGAATGAGCCTCCGCGGGCAGCGAGGTTTCAGCCAGACGTACCGCATCGGTGAGCGTCAGCAACAGGGCCTTGCTGCCGTCCACCTCGCGGTAGTTTCCGGCCAGACCCAGTTCCGCAAGCACCCGGGATGCATCAGCGTCTGTGCGCTGCTCAATCCACCGCGCCGCAATCCGGATGTGGCTCTCGGGCAGAGAGAACCCCTGCTCGTCCACGCTTACAACCGCCACACAGTCATAGCCGCGAGTAGCGTGATTGGCAGCGGCACCGGTGTCATCCACGGGCGCATCGGATTCCGAGCGTTGCGCTTGCACGGCGTCCTCAGGCATGGAACTCCCTGACCGGGTCATCGCGGAAAATATTCAACTTGAAGGTGTACTCGGGGCTCTCGGGGCCACTGTACCTCCCGGCCTGGGACAGACGGGTCACATCATCCGCCTGCGCCTGGATGATCAGGAAACCCTTGAGCCGGTTCTCCACCACTATGGTCAGCCCATGCAGAAGACCGTGCAGAGCACCACGCACCCGGCGAACATCCGGGGAACCCCCGCCTTCCGCCAGTGATGATTCCACCAGCTCCAGCGCCCGGCCAAGAGCAAAGCGCAGTACCGGCCCCTGCTCACCATCCTGGTCCAGCCCGATCTCGCCGAGCAGTTCATCAAGGTCGCCCGAAACCAGACTCGCGAGCCATTCCCGACTGACACTGATGTGACTGTCCGAGGTAGTGAGGCCCCGCTCATCCACCCCGACAGACACATGGCAGTCATAGCGGTGGCCCGCTACGCCCTGATTCCCTTCAACCTCATTCCAGAGTCGTATAGGAACATCAGCCATCTGTGTTCTCCTTCCCTACGCAGTCAACAGCCGTCCCTTGGCTCAAGCCTGAAGAAGTCCTTCACTGTCGAGATTCACCTCGACGTTATTGTTATCACCCATGATCTGGATGATGACGGAATTATCCCCGACACCAGGCTGCCCGCTCTCCTGGCTTGCCAGCAGATCCGCGAGGTTGAATCCACCGGTATCTTCAACGCCACAACC
>SLIH01000443.1 GCA_007135745.1 Halomonas sp.
AACGTGGCGCCGGGCACGGATATTGATGTAATCAGCGGCCTAGATCCGGAGACGGTGTATTTCAGTCCCATGCGCTGGGGATTCCGGCCGGGTTGGGCGGGGGCTAAGGCGCCTTCGCCGATCAATGCGCGGGCGGAGTCGGTGGCGTCTTCGCGTTATTTTCGGGGGGCTTTTGCTCATAAGCGCTGTCTGGTGCCGGCTGATGGCTGGTTTGAGTGGAGCCAGACCGGGGCGGGCAAGGTGCCCTACTACATTACGGCGGTTTCCGGTGATGAGCCGGCTGTGCTGTTTTTCGCCGGGCTCTGGGAGTATGGCGAGGGAGATGAGCCGGTGTGCGCGATTATTACCGAGCCGGCGTCCGCGCCGTTGGCGCATATCCATGAGCGCCAGCCGGTGGTGCTGGACCGGGCCTGTCTGGCGCAGTGGCTGGACCCGGCGCTGGAGAATCGCGAGGCGGTGCGTGCTTCGGTGCAGCGCCAGCCGCCGGAGTCCTATCAGGTGCGGCGGGTGTCCCAGGCGGTGAATGCACCGCGCAATGATTACCCGGAGCTGCTGGAGGCGGTGTCGGACGAGGCCTGATTGATGGCTTCCACCACGGCATTGGCCGAGCGCGCAGCGGCTCCCAGCAGGGGCACGCCTTCATGAGTCCAGGAGCCGACGAAGGGCCCGGAGTCGGGGCTCATGACCCGCAGTGGGGTATCCACCAGACCGCCTTCCAGGTTCAGGGCGTGTGCGTCCATGCCATGGCTGGTCTGGGCTTCGAATAGGGTGACGCTGTGGCCGGAGTTACGGGCGCGATAAGCGGCCGCCAGCCCCGCCATGCCGCTGCCGATTACCGCAATGGAGTAAGTCATCCCGGACTCTCCCGTGAAAAACATAAGCGAAGAGCACCAGTTTCCGGCGCGGTTAAGAATCCGCTGGGGCGGGTGAAAGATGTTACGCGGTGAAATGACCCCGCCGCATGCTCTGCTCCGGCGGGGTCAGGGCGCCATCAGGCCATGGCGGCGGTTTCTTCAAGCACGGGCAGCACGTTGCCCAGGTTGTGGGCATCCACGCGTTTGCCGAAGTCAAAAGCGGTGTCCCACCAGCTGCTGAAGTTGTCGTTCTCGACAAATACCAGCTCGTCAAAAGCCACGTGGCGGGCACCGTCACCCCAGGTTTCGGCGTTGTTGTTGCCGCCGAGATTGGTCAGGGGGTCATAGGCGTCATTGATGACCACGCCACGGCCGCTGTAGTTGTCCACGTCGTCACCGAGCTGATCCACGGTGTGGCTGGACAGGCCGGCGGCATTAAACGCGGTATAGTCCATGTCGTTTTCAATGGCGGCATAGTTGGCTATGCCCCCGCCCATGCTGTGGCCGGTCAGGCTGACGTCGGCTTCGTCACCATAGGCACCCTGGATCAGTCCGGCCAGTTCGGAGCCCTGTTGATAGGATTCGGGCACTTCATTGCCGAAGGCTTGTCCGAAGTTGGTGCCGAGCCAGTCAGTGCGAATGTCCTGGAGGCTGTCGGACTGGCTGCCGCGGAAGGCAACGGTCATGTCTCCGGTTTCATCACTGCGGTACACGCCGGCCCCGAAACCGGTCTCGGGATCATCGGTGACCACGGGGGCGCCCACGGTTTCGCTCAGTTGGGCGTCATCAAGGCGCGTGAAGCCTTCAGGCGCTCCGCTGTCGCTGTATGCATCCATGGCCAGACGCGCGTCATCCAGGGTCAGACTGGCCAGTCCGGGGGTGAGTTCGGTAACGCCGCCATTGCTGCTCAACATGGCGGCATCGCGGGAAAGACCCGCCTCCGGTGCCTGATCCAGAGACCCGGAAACGATCGAGTCGGTGGCGGACTGGGCTGCGCCTGGTTCCTGTGGCGTAAGCCCCGCTTCCGCGGCTGAACTTACCTGCATGAGACCTCCTGATTCTGTTTGTTGTTGTATGGAGATGCCGGCACGGGAATTTCCCGGGCACCTCAGGAGGCTGTGTGTAGTGGCCTGAAAAAGAGTTCAGAAAAAATGACACTCACACCTGAAAGGGAACGTCGCTGCGCTGAGGTTCCGGGCTGGGTTCGGAGGGGGTCTTTCGCTGCCCCGGCCCTTCCAGCAGACGCTGCCGAGCGGGAACGCTGACCCTGACGAGAGTGGCGAGCCAGTTGTCGAAGTCCTCCGCCGTGGCCTGGCAGACGTCAATGCAGGTGGACAGTACAAGGCTGTCCATACGGTGGTCGTAGACGAAGGTCAGTGTGGTCTCGCGCAGGTAGTCCAGATTGAGGCTCAGGGCGGTCTGCATCATGGCGGCCCGTTCGCTGTCCGTGGCCGGAAGGCGCAGAAGGGGGATGTAGCCCATGGCGCGTTCGGTGCCGGGCATGAGCTCGACCACGCACACCATGCCCTTGGTGGTTTTGATCTGGCAGCTGTTGTTGGCATCCAGGGACAGGTCGTGCCGGCTGATGGTGGCGAGCAGCTGGTTCAGTTGGTCTCGGGCGGACATGACATCTTCCTGTTGTCGTTGAAAGGGTGTGTCGTTCTGACATGGACCGATTTCCCGGTCTCTGTCATTGAGTGTCACCGGTTGGCGCCGGGTTCCCTGCGGCCATGTTCCAGGGACTGGAAAATAAATCTGGAACTTGTCTGTGGGTGGCTACACACAGGGAATGTGAGCGGCAGAAAATGCCCGCCAATCCACGAACAACAAAGCTGTACCGGGACAAAAACAAGACTCCGGATACACGCAACAAAAAGGAGGCCATTATGGAAGCAGGTGCCATTGATACCCCGGCCGGTCTGGGGGATCGTTACCAGGATGCCGTCGACCACGGCAACCTCGCCGCCCAGAGCTACAACCGCTTCGACTCCGCGCTGGCCGACACCGGCCTGGCCCTCTTCTCCGGCAGTGACGACCTGAGAAATCAGGACTTCGCGACGGACAACTACACCCAGCTGAGCGACTCCGCCAAGCCGGACATTCCCGGTCTGCACGATGGTCTCGACTACCAGATCCACGAGCACAATGAGACCGGTGACCAGGTAGTGGCCTTCCGGGGAACCGAGCCGCTGTCTCCGGTAGACTGGGCCAATAACGTGTCACAGCTGGCGGGCAACTCTTCCCAGTATGAAGGTGCCGTGGAACTCGCCCAGCACCTGGATGCCGAGCTGGGCGATGAC
>SLIH01000093.1 GCA_007135745.1 Halomonas sp.
CCCAGTTCCTCGGCGCTGAGCAGGGTGATGTAGATATCGGCGTAACCGAAATCCCGGGTCACCCGGACATCACTGATGGTGACCATGCCCAGACGAGGATCTTTCACCTCGCGCTGGACCATGGACGCCAGTTCCCGCTGGATCTGGTCCGCGACCCGATCGGCACGACTGAATTCCCTGGGCATGGCCTACTCTCCCGAAGCGATCAGCTGAGCGTACGCTCAACCTGGATCCGGTCAAAGACTTCGATCTGGTCACCGACCTTCACGTCATAGCCCTTTACGCCGATACCACATTCCATGCCATTGCGGACTTCGTTAACGTCATCCTTGAAGCGGCGCAGCGACTGCAGCTCGCCCTCGAAGATCACCACGTTGTCGCGCAGGACCCGAATGGGCTTGTTACGATAGACCGTGCCTTCGGTCACCATACAGCCGGCGACCTGACCAAACTTCGGCGAACGGAAGGTGTCCCGGACCTCGGCAACACCAAGGATCTCTTCCCGGAACTCCGGCGCCAGCATGCCCGTAAGGGCGTATTTGACGTCATCAATCATGTTGTAGATGACGCTGTAGTATCGCAGATCCACATCTTCCTGTTCGGCCAGCTTCTTGGCCGCAGGCGTGGCCCGCACATTGAAGCCAAAGACCACCGATTCACTCGTCAGCGCCAGGTTGATGTCGGATTCGGCAATACCACCCACACCGGCCGAGACCACGTTGACCTGGACTTCTTCGTTACCAAGATCAAGCAGCGCACTGGTAATCGCTTCCAGCGACCCCTGAACATCGGCTTTGACCACCACATTGAGTGTCTTGGCCTCTTCCTTGCCCATGTTCTCGAACAGGTTTTCCAGCTTAGCCGCCTGCTGACGATGCAGCCGCTGCTCGCGCTCCTTGTGCTGACGGAACTCGGCCAGGTCCTTGGCTTTCTTCTCATCCGCCACGGCCACAAAATCATCACCGGCACTGGGCGTGCCATTCAGACCGAGTACCTCAACCGGGAGCGCCGGCCCCGCACTTTTCACCTGCTTGCCGGTTTCATCAGTCAGGGCACGGACCCGTCCGTAATACATGCCAGCCACAATGACATCGCCCTTGTTGAGCGTACCATTCTGGACCAGCAGAGTAGCCACGGAACCCCGCCCTTTCTCCATGCTGGATTCCACCACGGTACCCTGGGCCGGGCCTTCCTCAACGGCTTTCAGCTCCAGCACCTCGGCCTGCAGCAGTATGGCCTCCAGCAGGTCATCAATGCCTTCGCCGCTGTGTGCGGATACAGGCACAAACTGGGTGTCGCCGCCCCATTCCTCGGGCACGACTTCCATCGCCACCAGCTCATTCTTGACCCGATCGGGATCCGCTTCGGGCTTATCCATTTTGTTAACGGCGACCACCATGGGCACCCCGGCGGCGCGGGCGTGCTGCACCGCTTCCTTGGTCTGCGGCATGACGCCGTCATCGGCGGCCACCACCAGGATGACAATGTCCGTGGAACGGGCGCCGCGCGCACGCATTTCAGTAAAGGCCGCGTGTCCCGGTGTATCCAGGAAGGTGATCATGCCGTGACCGGTTTCTACGTGGTAGGCACCGATGTGCTGGGTGATACCACCGGATTCCCCGCTGGCGACCTTGGTTTTGCGGATGTAATCCAGCAACGAGGTCTTACCATGGTCGACATGGCCCATGACACTGATAACCGGTGCCCGTGGCTTGGATTCACCTTCGTACTCGATTTCACCGAGCACCTCATCCTCGATGGCATCCTCACGGACCATCTTGGCCCTGTGCCCCATCTCCTCAACCACCAGTACTGCGGTTTCCTGGTCCAGTGGCTGATTGATGGTCGCCATAACACCCATGTTCATGAGCGTCTTGATCACTTCACCTGACTTGACGGCCATGCCCTGGGCAAGGTCGGCAACGGTGATGGTTTCCGGTATTTCCACTTCATGCACCATGGGTTTGGTCGGGCGCTCAAAAACGTGCCGCTTCTCGCGCTGCTTTTTCTTGCGGGCGCGGAGCGACGGACGCGCGGGTGCTTCCTCGTCAGGCTGCTCGCCTTCCGGCTCTGTAACATCCAGTTCAGCCAGCTCTTCCTCGACCCGCTGCTTCGTGACCTTGGCGGCTTTACCCTTGCCACGGGGCTTGCCATCAACGGCATCGTCGTCACCATCACGACGAGCCTTTTTCTTTTTGCCCGCCTTGCGCTTGGCGTCTTTGCCCGATTCCGGAGGCGGTGGCTCGACCACCGGCTGCTCAACAATCTCGGGTTCGGGTTCAGGCGCCGGTTCAGCCTCCACGGACTCCTGCTCTACGGCTTTTGTCTCCGCTTCAGCAGCTTCCGCGTCCTGGGTTGGCTGTTCCGCTTCCGTCTCGGCAGCTTCGCTCTTCGCTGTTGCCTGCTCGGCGGCAGCAGCCTCTTCCTGGGCCTGCTGTTCCGCGGCCTGCTCCTGCTGTTCGTTTTCCGCCTGTGTTTCCGGACGTTTAACGTAGGTCCGCTTCTTGCGCACCTCGACGTTTACGGTTTTG
Source organism: Halomonas sp. (assembly GCA_007135745.1). Classification (GTDB taxonomy): domain Bacteria; phylum Pseudomonadota; class Gammaproteobacteria; order Pseudomonadales; family Oleiphilaceae; genus Halospina. Next base: position 2,532 of record SLIH01000093.1, read on the forward strand.
CCACGCCCTGCGGAACCACCCGCCTTGAGCTTGGTGGTCGTGCGGCGCTTCAGCGTGATCTTGCTCGGACCATCACTTTCAGCACTTTTACTGCGACGCAGAAACGCCAACAGCGTCTGTTTTTCATCATCTGTTACGACGTCGTCTTCCGCCCGTTTGCTCAGGCCGGCTTCCTCAAACTGACGGAGCAAGCGATCAACGGGAGCGCCTACGTCTTCGGCCAGTTGCTTTACAGTAACTTCCGCCATACTGGTCCTCCTCTCCCGATTATTCCTGGTCCTCGAACCACGGTGCCCGCGCCGTCATAATGAGCTGACCGGCCCGCTCCTCTTCCATACCTTCAATATCGAGGAGATCGTCCACCGACTGTTCCGCCAGATCCTCCATGGTACAGACTCCCATGCCCGCAAGTTTGCGGGCCAGCTCGGGGTCCATACCATCCATACCCAACAGATCCTCTTCGGGCTCGCCCTTAGGTCCCACGCCACTTTCGGAGGCCAGGGCCGCACTGAGCATTCCATCCTTGGCGCGCTGACGGAGCTCGTTCACGAGGTCCTCGTCAAAGCCTTCAATGGCGAGCATCTCTTCCATGGGCACATAGGCCAC
>SLIH01000366.1 GCA_007135745.1 Halomonas sp.
ATTCATGCAATCCTGCCGGTGAATGCTCACACCACGACCCTGGGTAATGTACCCCACGATGGGATCACCCGGCACCGGAGCGCAGCAACGGGCAATGCTGGTTTTGAGATTGCCGACCCCCTGAATCTGCACCGTGGAATCGGCCCCACGCTTGGGAATGCGCTTTTGCGGCAGCTTCAGATCAAGCTGGCGCTCCTTGGGTTCAACCATCTCCTGGGCTGCATTGACGACCTGCGATGGTTTGAGATCGCCGGCACCAACGGCGGCAAACATATCCTCGGCGTTCTGGTAGTTGACCCTCCGGGCCAGCTCATTGAGATTGAGATCCCTCAGCGAAAGGCGTCCCAGCTCATCCTCGATGACCTCTCGTCCATCAACAACATTCTGTTCCCGGTCCTGCATCTTGAACCAATGGGTAACTCGAGCCCGGGCCCGGGATGTCTGGATGTATCCCAGCCCCGGGTTAAGCCAGTCCCGACTCGGGCTGGGCTCGTTGCCAGTGAGAACATTCACCTGATCCCCGGTCTTGAGCTGATAGGTCAGCGGCACAATGCGGCCATTAACCTTGGCACCACGACAGGCATGCCCCACCTCGGTATGGACCTTATAGGCAAAATCCACGGGGGTTGCTCCGGCCGGCAGATCCACCACATGGCCCTCCGGGGTGAATACATAGACCCGTTCGGCGCTGACATCGGTACGCAGCTGCTCCACCAGGCCAGAGATGTCGCCCAGCTCTTCCTGCCACTCGATAACCTGGCGCAGCCAGTTGATCTTTGCCTCGTAGGCGGCTTCCGATTTGCTCGAATCCGTGCCCTTGTAGCGCCAGTGGGCGCATACGCCAAGCTCGGCATCCTCATGCATCTGATGGGTGCGGATCTGCACCTCCATCACCTTACCTTCGGGCCCGACAACCGCCGTATGGAGGGATTGGTAGCCGTTTTCCTTGGGGTTGGCGATGTAATCATCAAATTCATGGGGTATGTGCCGCCAGAGCCCGTGAACGACCCCGATAACGGCATAGCAATCCTGAATCCTGGGCACCAGAACCCGCAGGGCGCGAATGTCGTATACCTGGGAGAAATCAATGCCCTTGCGGCGCATCTTCCGCCAGATGCTGTAGATGTGTTTGGCCCGGCCCGCCACCTCGGCCTCGATTCCGGCCTTTGCCAGCTCCGCCTGCAGCTGCTCCGCGACTTCCTTGACGTAGGCATCACGATCAAGGCGTTTTTCATCGAGTTGCTTGGCGATCTTCTTGTAGGCGGATTCGTGCAGGTAGCGGAACGACAGGTCCTCCAGCTCCCACTTGATATGACCAATGCCGAGACGATGGGCCAGAGGGGCGTAAATATCGAACACCTCCCGTGCGACCCGCTGGCGTTTCTCCGGCGTGGTGTCCTTGACCGCTCGAATGGCGCAGGTCCGTTCAGCCAGCTTGATCAGGGCTACGCGCACGTCATCGACCATGGTCACGAGCATACGCCGGACGTTATCGACCTGACCCTGGGACTGCCCAAGCACATTGCCCTTCAGCGGACGGTGCAGCGTGGATATCACCGCCATCTGCAGCACGCCGTCAATCAGGGCCGCGACATTCTCACCGAAGTCCCGTTCAACATCAGCCAGTGTCATGCGCTCTTCACGCACAGCACGGTAGAGCACCGCCGCGATCAGGCTCTCTTCATCGAGGCGCAGTTCCGCCAGGATCTGTGCCATTTCCAGACCGGTGCGGAAGCTGCTCGCACCGGGTGCCCAGAGCCGGTCGTCCCGCACCGCCTTGCGGTCGATGTAGAGACTTCGCTCGCAGGCGGCGATAAGTTGCCCCGGCTTTTCAAGCGGCACCTGGCCGTTGATGTAGGTTACCCAGCCGAGAATATCGATCTCGCCATTCGGCGCCTGGGCATAATCTTCACGAACCTTGACCATAATTCACCTGTTCGGGTGCGCACTCGTGCGCCCCAATCAGTCTATGCGCTCAAAAAGCGCCATGGACTCTACATGGGTCGTATGGGGAAACATATCAAGCACCCCCGCCTTTACCAGACGATAGCCACGCTGAACCAGTTCGCCGGCATCCCGCGCCAGAGTCGCCGGATTACAGGAAACATAGAGAATACTTTTCGCTCCCACCCCGGCCAGCCTCTGCACCACTTCAAGCGCCCCGGAGCGCGGGGGATCAATGAGAATCCTGTCAAAACCTTCTCCTGCCCAAGGCTGGGCTGAGAAATCCGCCTGCAGATCCGTCGCCAGAAAACGGCAGTTCTCCAGCCCATTCAGGCTAGCGTTTTCTCGCCCACGTGCCACCAGGGCTTCCTCCCCTTCGACCGCGACCACTTCACGCACACGCGTCGCCAGCGGCAGTGAGAAATTACCGAGCCCGCAGAACAGATCCAGGACCCGGTCATCGGGTTCAGGAGCCAGCCATTGCATGGCCTGGTCAATCATGCGGGTGTTGATGTCGGCGTTGACCTGCGTGAAATCCATGGGATGGAACCCCAATGTCAGGTCAAAAGCCGGCAGCTTGTAATGGAGCCGCTCATCACCGGATTCCGGCCAGAGGCGATAGACGGTATCAGGCCCTTTCGGCTGGAGATAGATATGCAGGTTGCGGGCCTGCCCAAACGCCACCAGGGCCGCCTCGTCGGCTTCTGTCAGCGGCTGGAGGTTGCGGAAAACCAGCGCCGCTTCATCATCACCACAGGCCACCTCAATCTGCGCCAGATGCTGATAAACGGAAAGGTCATAGATCAACGCCTTGAGTTCGTTAAGGCGCTCCCCGATCCGGGGGTCGAGCACAAGACACTGATCGAGCGCGGCAATGAAGCTGTTGCGCTTTTCCCGGAACCCAACCAGCACTTCCCCTTTCTTTGCCACATAACGCACACCCAGACGTGCCTTACGGCGATATCCCAGGCGGGGGCCGGTCAGTGGCGGGGCCCACTCCAGGGGCTCGATACCGCCAAAATGGGCGAACTGCTCTTTGAGAACCCCTTCCTTGAACTGAATCTGGGCATCAGGATCAAGATGCTGGAGGCTGCAGCCACCACAGATATCGGCATGCTCGCATGGGGGTGTCACCCGATCCGGGGCAGGATTGGCATCGACAGAGAGCGTGCGCAACG
>SLIH01000480.1 GCA_007135745.1 Halomonas sp.
CAGCAATTCACCAATACCCCCCAGCGACCCTGCGATCTGCGTGGATTCCAGCGGCAGGAAGACACGGTCGCCCTCTTTCGCCACATCCGGCAGGGTCTTGAGGTACTCCAGCGCCAGAAGGTAGTTGACCACCTGCGGGGTACTGAAATCGTCCCGCTCGGAGGCAACACTGAGCACTCGGGTGATGGCTTCCCGCTCGCCCTCTGCCCGCAACACCGCCGATTCCTTATCCCCCTGGGCGCGAAGAATCGCCGCCTGTTTCTCGCCCTCGGCCACCTGGATTTCCGCTTCCCGCTTACCGTTGGCCTCGGTCACGGCGGCACGGCGGTTACGCTCCGCCGTCATCTGCATGCGCATCGCCTCTTCCACTTCCTTGGGCATCTCCACGTCCTGGATCTCAACGCGTGTGGCCTTGATGCCCCACTTATTGCCCGCCTCGTCCATGGTCTGCTCAAGGTGGGCATTGATCTCGTCACGGTTGGAAAAGATCTCATCCAGATCCTTCTGCCCAATCAGCGCACGCAGGGTGGTCTTGGACAGCACCTCGATGGCCTGTATGAAGTTTTCCACCTGGTAGACCGCGTTTTTCGGATCAATCACCTGATAGTAAATGGCGCCGTTGATGCTGACGCTGACGTTATCCCGCGTGATCATGGACTGGGAGGGGAAGTCCAGCACGGTCTCGCGGCGATCAATGCGCTGCTCCTCCATGATCACCGGCTGGGTCACCCCGTGCTTGTAGCGGCGCACCTTGATTGCCCTCGGCTTGTCCACAAAGGGAATAATGATGTTGATACCCGGTTCGAGAATCCGGTGAAAGCTGCCCAGACGCTCAATGACCATGGCCTGTGACTGCTGAACAATGCGGATACCCTTGGCCAGTACAAAAACAACCAGGGCGACGAGCAATACCGTTACAATCAAACCCGCTTCAATCATTCCTTTTCTCCTTTTTTCCTTTCCGTTGTGACAATGGCAGTAATGCCCTCAAACCGGACAATCCGGACCTGCTCGCCAGGCGCGGGGGGATCCCCTGTTTCGTAGCGTACGGGAAACCAGTTCCCATCCAGCGCCACACCAACTCGCTCGCCCCGGCTCTCGACAAAGGCCAGGCGCTGACCATAGCCACTTTCGCCGGCAACGCCGGTGCGTGTCTGCCGTCCCTGGAACTGACGTCGATACCAGATGATAAACGTCGGCGTCAGAACCGCCGCTGCCACGACAAAGATGATCAACTGGCCAGTCAACTCGACATCCACCAGCAGAGTCACGCCCATCACCACCAGCGCACTGGCTGCCAGTGCCAGCATGATGAACTGCGCCCCCATCAACTCCATTGCGGCGAAAACAATCGCCAGCAACAACCAGATTTGCCAGATCTGCATGGCCAACACTCCGATTCCCTGCTTGTAATCTGATATTCCAGGAAAGACAGCCTTACAGCCCTGCGCCCATATCGCAAGCGGTATTAACGGACACCGCGAGCCGCGCAGGATAACAGGCCTCTCTACCTGCTCCCCACGATGTAACTGCGGATGATAAGGGAAGTGACGGCGGTGTAGACTGGGAGCAACGTCAGTAAGCAACCTGCGAGAGGCCGACCATGTCAGCCACCGAATGGATGATCCTGATCGCGGTGATCGGCTTCATGCTGAGTGGACTCTACCTGCTCAAGGACAGCGCCCGAAGCCTGAACCTCTCCAGCGAACAGCTGGAGAAGATCCGCAAACGCAACGCGGAGCTCGATGCTCAGGAGAAGAAACTGGAAGAGGATGAGCGCATCAACCGTTAAGGCCGACAACTGTTTTCTTCAGGGGTTCAGGCGTGCCTGTCCAACCTCGGCCCCAACCTGGGGGTTCAGGCGGGGTTCAGGGGTGCCGGGTTCAGGGGTGCCTGTCCAGCGGGGAAAGGAGCGGGGAACGGGGAGAGGAGTGCCTGTCCAACCTCGGTCAATCTTCTGAATCCTGACCAAAGGCTCTGGCCGCCTCGCTTTCTTCGGGCGCGAAGTGCTGTTCCAACAGGTCTTCAATCTGGCGTTCTTTTTCAGCCTCGTCCAGGCCGGCTCTCTCTATCAGCTGTTTTTCCGCGTGAAATTCCTCGTATCTCTGCTCCCAGGCACTTTCCACTGCTGCAAGCTCAGCCTGCTCATCCGTCAGGGTTTCCTGCTCCTCAGCGCTGCCTTCGGGCTGGCTTTCTGCCGTGCTCTGGCCAGGGCGGCTCTCGGCATCATCGGTGCCTCCAAACAACTCCTCGGACAGTTCCGGCCCAAACCATTCATCGCGCAGCTCGGAGAGCTCTTCATGTACTTCCAGTTGCTCTTCCATCGTCGTGATCGGCTCCCGTTCCTCCATTATCCGGGCTTCTTCCTGCTCCAACCGGTACAGGTGCGTGATGATGAACGCCAGATCTTCCGACGCCGGGCCGGTGAACTGCGATTCGATCATGCCGGAAATGGTCTCCAGGTCTTCTTCGCCCAGCCCTTCCGGCATATTGGCAACGAACACGTTGAGGGCCGAACGCCCCTTCGTATTCAACTGAAAATCATCTCGGAACGCAGGATATACGCTGTTTATGAATACGCCACTCAGGCGTTCGAGCTCAGCATCATCCAGCGGGATAATGGATGGATTGCCCGTGGCGTGCTCCACCCGGGAACGCTCGATACCCTTCTGGTCCACCAGCGACACGGGCGGGGCAACTTCGGTGTTGTCTGAACTCTGCAGGTGATGGGGATCCGGTTCAGAAATCTTTGATTGACCGACAGAAGGATTCTCCGGGGACGACATCTTCCCGTGGGGAACGACTAAATAATAGGCAAACAGAAACCCCGCAAGGCCCAGGCCAAGCACTACCGAGCCCAGCAGTCTCTTCTTTGAACAGGTTGTTGCCCCCATGATTCGATCACTTCGTCGACCCGGAATCAGGTTGGTTATTTGAGCTCAACTGATGCACCTGCGGCGAGTTCATCCAGTTTCTCGTCCAGCTTCTGGCGTACCAGCTCCGATTTGATAAGCTCTCGCTCTTCTTCGTAGCTTTGCTTCTCCATGACATTCTTATCAATGACCTGAACAACTTTCCAGACACCATCCTGAAATACGGGCTCGTCCACAAACTCATCA
>SLIH01000111.1 GCA_007135745.1 Halomonas sp.
CAGGCAAGCGGTGTCAAAGGGTTGCCGGCATCAATGATCCGGCTGCGGGACCAGATGGCCGTCCGGTTCCGGGAAGTACTCAACGACTTCTTTGACCGTGCCGATGATGCGTTGTTTGATCTTTCCGGGCGGGCCGACACCAACGCAGAGCAGGGGACCTACTTTGATGCCATGCGTGAGCTGCGCATGGAGCGCAAGCAGATAACCCACGGCTTCCAGCAATGGCTGAACCGTGCCTTTGATGAACAGGGGCAGTTCAGGCCCGCATCTCCCTCAGGGGGTGATGGGGAATTCGACCGCGACTCACTGTCACTCGTTGATGAGGATACGCTGGAAGAGCAGGTGGCCATCGACAACATGGTCATCAAGATCCGCAACCTGTACAGCGAACCGGTGGAACTGTTGCGGATGCGCTTTGGTGCGCTTCTGAAGCAGCCGGACATGGAGTCATCCCAGAACCCCCTGGGTCCGGAGGTGATCTGCCATGGCCTGGCACAGACCTGCAAGGGACTTGCCGTCGACATTCGTGCCCGCCTGGTCATTTACAAGCTCTTTGATCAGTTGTTGATGGGGCGTCTTGGTCACATCTACAGCGAAGCCAACCAGCATCTGATCAACGAAGGGATTCTCCCGAAGCTGCGTAACCCCAGCCCGGCAAGCAGTGGGTCAGCGGGTCGCCAGGCGGTTGAGAATGGTGGCAACGAGGCGGGAACATCACCTGAATACGATTTTAAATCCCTCGTTCAGCTGCTGCATCAGGGGGCACAGATGCCTGGCAATGTGCGCTTTGGGGCAGGTATTCAGGGCTCCGGCGGGCCCGGCGCTGTGGACACCGGCGAGCTGGTTCAGCTGCTGTCGAATGCCCAGTCCGCACCGGGCGCCACAACGATTACCACCTCCGAGGAGCTGGGCTCTCTTATCAAGGAACTGATTCGCCAGGGCAACAAAAGCGCGGTGCGCCAGGCGGATTCGGATGTCATCAATCTGGTCTCCATGCTGTTTGATTTCATTCTCGAAGACCGGCAGCTGCCAGAGTCCATGAAGGCGATGATCTCCCGGTTGCAGATTCCGATGGTGAAGGTGGCGCTGCTTGACCGTAATTTTTTCAATCGCGGTGGTCACCCGGCGCGAAAGCTGCTGAATGAACTGGCCAGCGCTGCCATGAGTTGGAGTGGCGAGGCATCGGGTCAGAAAGACCCGTTGCTGGAGAAGATGGAGAATGCGGTATCGCGTATCGTCAACGAATTCAGCGACGACCCGGCCCTGTTTGACGAGGTGTACCAGGAATTTTCCACCTTCATGGATCGCGACCGGCGTCGTCGTGAACTGGTAGAGAAGCGTCTGCGGGATGCGGAAGAAGGGCGTGCCCGCGATCAGATGGCCAAGGATGCGGTCTCTGAGTTTGTTGCCAATACGATCAGGGGCCATGAGATTCCAAAAGGCATTCAGTTGTTCCTGGAGGACGCCTGGGCCCGGGTTCTGAAATGGTATTGGCTGCGCGAGGGAAGCGAGGGCGAAGGCTGGCAGAGTACGGCGGAACTTACCGAGAGACTGGTCTGGAGCGTGGACCCGCGGCCGCGTTCCCGTGCGACACGCCCCGCCCTGCTGCGGGAAATTCCGCGCATTGTTGCCGGTCTGAAGGAAGGGCTGGAGCAGATCTCCTGGGATCCTTTCCATACGGATCAGGTGCTGAGGGATCTTGAATTGGCGCATGTGGATGTGCTGCAGCGCCTGAACAGTGTCGGGGAAGATGATAGCCGGAACGAATCAGCACCACCGGCAGAACACGCCAGGGCGCCGGCGGATGATTTCAGTATTACAGACGAGCAGCCGCCGGGGCTGAACGATGTTTCGGAACCCCAGGTTGAACCGCGTGAGGAGGAGGTTCCCACACTTAGTGATGAGCAGCCGCTTGTCAGTGATAGCGAACCCTCACTGGAGCCTGAACCGGAACAAGCGCCTCAGCAGGAAAAAACGGTGGCGCCGGTCTCCGCCAAGGCGCGTGAGATGGCCGAATCGCTCAGTGTTGGGGCCTGGCTGGAATGGTGCCCTGAGGAAGGGCGGACCGTACGCTGTAAGCTCGCCGCGGTCATACGGGCTACCGGGAAGTACATCTTTGTGAATCGATCGGGTGGAAGGGTTGTGGAATACATGCAGGATGAACTGGCAGCCGCTCTGGATGACGGGCGTCTGACCATGCTGGATGATGGCATGATCTTCGACCGTGCGCTGGAGTCCGTTATCGACAGTTTGCGGGGACGTCAGAAACACTGAGCACCTCGTGCCCCTTGCGTTGTCTGCTGATTGTGCTTCAATCATCACTGATATACGGCGCAAGAGGACTGAATGTTTTGATTGAACCAACCGGGACGGTATCCAGCATCACCGCGGAAGGCTGGTTGGAGAGCGCGCGGCATGTTGTTTCTCCAAACTTTGACCAGCGACCATCAGGTGCCGATATCTCCCTCCTTGTCCTGCACAATATAAGCCTGCCGCCGGGTCAATACGGTGGCGACCATATCGAGCGTTTTTTCTGTAATGGCCTCGATGCGTCGGAGCATCCGTATTTCCGTGAAATCACGCATCTCAAGGTCTCGGCCCATCTTCTCCTGCGTCGAGACGGTGGACTGATTCAGTTTGTATCCCTCCTTGATCGCGCCTGGCATGCGGGGCGTTCCTGCTTTGAAGGACGTCCGGAGTGTAATGACTTTTCCATAGGTGTGGAGCTGGAGGGAACCGATGATGAGCCCTATACGCCGGAGCAGTACACGGCCCTGGTGCGTCTGAGCCAATCCCTGATGGCCATGTTTCCCGCAATTACGCCGGATCGTATCGTGGGGCATGAGCACATTGCTCCGGAACGCAAGACCGATCCCGGACCGGCTTTTGACTGGGGCTATTTTCTGGACCATCTCGCAATACTTGATAATCCCCTCACTGACGGGAGCGCCTGATGCGCCTCCTGGTCGTATTGCTTGCCTGGATGTTGCGGCGTCAGTTTGACGCCCGAGGTTTTCTGGATCCCGAGCAATGGCAGCGCCGGCTCCTGCATCGTGCGCCGGGCGATACCGCAGGTGGGGAGCCTGGGCCCTTCTGGCGCGTTGTCCTGGTCTATGGG
>SLIH01000195.1 GCA_007135745.1 Halomonas sp.
ATGCCAGTGATAAGGAGAAAGGGCAGTACGGCTGCGAGGTTGGTCAGGGTCCCAGCGGTGATCGCGGAAACGACTTCCCGGGTGCCGCTGTGTGCAGCTTCGCGCCCATCCCCACCGGTCTGCTCCCGGTGTCGGTAGATGTTTTCCAGTACCACAATGGCGTTGTCCAGGAGCAGGCCGACGCCCAGAGCCAGCCCGCCCAGGCTGATTATGTTGAGCGTCAGATTGCCCAACCCCATCAACGAGAAGGTGGCCATCAGGGCGATGGGAATGGAGAGCCCGATGACAAAGGCCTTGCGCAAACTGCCGAGAAACAGCAACACCATGAGCATGGCCAGTACGCCACCGAGCAAGGCGGCAGTTCCCACGCAGGAAATGGCGCCGCGAATAAAGAACGAGGGAGCGGTGGTCGGCTGGAAATTGATGTCGTCCGGGAGGAAACCGGAACGCTCCAGGCGCGCAATGGTGGCATTGATCTCGTCGACAACACCGACCGTATTGGCGTCCGGCAATTTGTAGATGGAAAGCTGAGCGGCTTCGTTGCCATTGAGTCGGATGAACAGTCGCTGCTCACGGTGCCCATCACGCACTTCCGCCACTTCCCGCAGACGGATATGCTCGCCGGGCGCGGTGGGGATGGGAATCATGATGTTGCTGATCTCGTCCACAGACTGGAACAGTCCCTGGATGCGGCCCATGACATCGTAGGTTTCGGAGGTCACCCAGCCGGCGGCAATGTCCACGTTTTCCGCATCCAGGCTTTCGGCTATGTCCTGCATGGACAGCCCGTAGCTCAGCAGCTGTTCATGATCCACGACGATTTCGATTTCCCGCTCCATTCCTCCCGCCGCTTCCACACCGGCGATTCCCGGAATGGTCAGCAGCTGGGGCGCCAGGTCATTTTCAACCCAGTCCCGGACTTCCACCTCGGAACGGGTTGAGGAGCTAAAGCCAGCCTGCCAGATGGGGTCCTGGGCGGGGTCGAACTTGTACAGACGGATGGAGTCAATGTCTTCCGGTAACTGGGTGCGCGCGAGCTCCATATTGCGTGCTGCGTCCTGGAGCGCGAGATCCAGGTCGGTCCCCAGTTCAAAGCGCAGATTGACGTTGGTGCGCCCCTGGGAAGCACGGCTGTCAATGCCTGCCAGGTTCTCGGTGGCTGCAAGGTTGCGCTCCAGCACCCGGGTTACCTGCTCTTCCATGACTTCCGGGGCGACCCCGGGGTAGTTTACCGTGGCCCGGATGTTGGGATATTCCACCGTCGGCAGCAGATCCACCGGCAGACGCTCTATAAAAAACATCCCCAGCACAACAATCACGGAAGCGATCGCCAGGGTGCCTATGGGGCGGCGTATGCTGCGATCGGATAGGGTTGTTTCCGGCGGGGTCGTGTCAGTCATCAGTTGAGCCACTCAACGATACGCACGGGCTCCCCCTCACGGCGATCACGGGGGTTGGTGGCAAGAATAATCTCGCCTGGCTCCAGGCCCTCGGTAATCTCGGTCCAGGGGCCTCGGGTGATCCCGGGGGTGACTTCCCGACGATGAAGTTCGTCGTCCTTGACCACAAAAACAAAGGGACGGCTGTCTCCCGTGCCTTCCGTGCCCACCGCAAGTGTCGGTGCCGTCAGCAGATCCGGACGACGATCGATGCGGGTTTCTGTTCGTACCAGATAGCCTGGCCGAACACCCTGGGAGAAGGTGTCGGCAGGAAGGCTCACTTCAATCGGGACACGACGGCTGTCCCTGTCCGCACTGGGGAAAACGCGTCGGACCTCGCCCTCAAGCGTGCGAGCAGGGAGTGCGTCGACTGTGACGTCCAGGGCATCGCCGGCCTGAAGGTGTGCCGCGTCCGATTCGGAGACGTGGAAACGGACGATCAGTGACTCCATGTTGGCGACGGTAAACAGGTGTTGTGGGTCTTCCACATGTTCCCCGGGCTCCACAGATCGCTCAGTCACCATGCCGCTAATGGGCGCCCGAATGCGGCCAAAGTTGACCCTGGCCCGCCACAGTTGTGTTTCGCTGCGCGCCACGGCCAGCGCCGAGCGGGCCTGTTCGTATTCGGCGGAGCTCAGGGATTCACGCTGGTACAGCGCCCTCGTGCGCTGGTAGGTTAACTCTGCCTCTTCCTCAATTGCCTGTGCGCGGGCCAGTTCCGCCTGCTGTTCGGCCAGATCAAGCCGTGCCAGATCCTCTCCCTGCGCCACGGTGTCACCTTCCTCATGGAGTATGCTTTCCAGGATGCCGCTGGTTCGGGCATGGATGCGCACATATTCGCGGGGTTGTACCAGGCCGGTCAGGGACAGGGGGCGGGATAGCTCTCGGGTATCCACTTCATGGGCTGCTATGGCAATAATGGATTCTTCACCCGAATTACTTTGATCTTGCCCTGAATCAGAGCATCCCGCGACCATGAGTAACAGCGCAACAAAGGTGCACACAGGCTTTCGGGGGCTGTTCCTGAGGGATACTGCAAACATTGTGCGACCTGTTTTCAGGAGGTGAAGCGGCAGTGTATCAAAATAGCAGGAGATTCATTGATGCCGGTTTGGAATTTGAACCCTGCTGGAATTATGCTCTTCAGCTATGGCCAAGATAAAACTGGATCTGCACCCCATTTTCAATCGCGGCGCTCAGATTGAACAGGAGCTGGAGCGGGTTATTGATGAAGCGGAGCGCAAGCGTATTCAGACCGTCGAAATCATACCCGGAAAAGGTTCGGGACAACTCAAGAAGCGGGTGTTACGCTTTCTTGATCGCAAGGATATCAAGGCTCGATATCATCGAATTGACAAGGATCGAAAGAATCACGGACGGCTTTTTGTCTATTTCCGGTTCAAAGGAAAATAATGCTTAGGTGGCTGGTTTTTCCGGTTGTTGGCCTGTTGTGCCTGCCCCTTTTTCTTCACGCGAACGAAAGGACGCGAGAGACACTGATTTTCAATATTTCTCCGGGGGGTTACCCGCCGTATACCATCCTCGATGAAGATGGAGCGGTGTCCGGGATTATGTGGGATATCCTTTCGGGTTTCGCGGAACACGAGAACCTTGAACTTGAGGCTCGGGAGATTCCGCCACGGCGGGTCGATGCCTTCCTTCGCGAGGGGCG
>SLIH01000029.1 GCA_007135745.1 Halomonas sp.
GCACCGCAGCTGATCAGAATCTTCATACAGGCGACCGCCGCCGCACCGGCACCCATACAGACGATACGCGCGTCTTCCAGCTTCTTCTCCTGAAGCTCAAGCGCATTCAGCATACCGGCAGCTGTAACAATCGCAGTACCGTGCTGATCGTCATGGAAGATCGGCACATTGCACTGCTCAATCAGCGCCCGCTCGATCTCAAAGCACTCAGGGGCCTTGATATCTTCCAGGTTGATGCCACCGAAAGTGTCCGCAATGCGCGCAACGGTTTCAATAAAGGCCTGAGGGCTCTCAGAGTTCACTTCGATATCGAAGACATCGATGCCGGCAAAACGCTTGAACAGAACCCCTTTACCTTCCATGACCGGCTTGCTGGCGAGCGCACCCAGATTGCCAAGACCCAGGATGGCGCTGCCGTCGGATATGACCGCTACCAGGTTGCCCTTGGCGGTATAGACATAAGCATTCTCAGGATCCTTCGCGATCTCCCGTACCGGCTCGGCCACACCGGGGCTGTAAGCCAGTGACAGGTCACGAGAGGTCTGCGTCGGTTTGGTGATTTCGACACTGATCTTACCGGGGCGCGGCTTGGCGTGGTAATCCAGTGCTGCTTGTTTCATATCTTCAGACATTGCCATTCTTCCGTTCTGTGTTTTGAAAAACAGGGAACCGCGAAAACTGATCCGCGAAGACCCTGAACGGGACTCTCGGGAGCAGCTCCAGTACCGGGCAACTCCTGTTCAGGCGAGGCATTATCACGCGATTGACACACCTGAAACAAGGGCCTGCTCCCCCGGGAGCTGCTACCACAGAGACTCCCGACCCGGATAACGCAAAAAGGGCGCACAAGAAGTGCGCCCTCGAAAATCCTGACTGCTCTACTGGAAGTAAAGCCTGCTCAGGCTTTACTTCTTACCGCCAATCTTACCGCGAAAACGCTTGTTGAAGCGGTCAATCCGGCCACCGGTGTCCATCATCTTCTGCTTACCAGTGTAGAAGGGGTGACAGGCTGAACAGACATCCAACTGAATGTCGCGACCCAGAGTGGACCGGGTTTTGATCACGTTACCACAACTGCAGGTGGCCGTAACTTCCTGATATTTTGGCTGAATATCGTAATTCATGGCTGACCTCACTCTCCCAGGCAATGCCGCCACCCGATCTTTGTCGGGCACCGCATTTGAATCAGTACTTGATCCGGTGCAAACTCTCGGCCAGCACCGCAGTCAATTTGAGCGGCGCATATTATCAGATTCACCGTCAGACGCAAGCCAATATCCCAGGAGTCCCCAGTTGGCGGAGATCGCCCGCATCGCCCTTCCGCGCCCAGTAAGGCAGCTGTTTGACTACCTTGTCCCGGAGGGACTGGCTGTTCAGAATGGCCAGCGGGTCCGTATTCCTTTCGGTAATCAGGCGCTTCCCGGCATCATTGTTGAGCTTGACCCGAAGGATCCGGCAAAACGCGGACTCAAACCCATTCAGAATGCCCTGGAGGATTGGCCGGTTCTTCCCGAGGGAACACGTGAGCTGCTGCTCTGGGCGGCGCGTTATTACCAGCATCCTCCGGGCGAATGCCTGTTCGCCGCCCTGCCCCCGGCCCTGCGAAAAGGCGCCTCCGCAACCCTGGCCCAGACGGAATACTGGTGGCCTGGCGAGGAAGAACCCGATGCTCTGACGTCGCGAGCCCATCGACAGAAAGCTCTTTTGCAGTGGCTGCGGGAACACCCCGGCCAACCACGGCACGCCATCCGCACGGCTGGATTCGATGGCTCACTGCTGCAGGCACTGGAGAAGAAGGGGCTGGCCCTGCGCACCCACTCAAAACCCGCTCCGACAGAGCACGAGCCACTGCCGGACATCACTCCGCAGCCGCTCAACCCTGAACAACAGTGCGTACTCGAATCTCTGGAAGCCAATTCCCGCGGTTTTAACACACACCTGCTCTTCGGCATCACCGGCAGCGGCAAAACCGAGGTATACATCCATTACCTGATGCGACGTATCCGTCGGGCGGACGAGCCGTCGCAGTACCTGGTTCTGGTGCCTGAAATCAACCTCACACCCCAGACCATGGCACGCTTTCAGCGTTATTTCGGTTCACGACTGGCCGTATGGCACTCCGCGCTCAACGCCACGGAACGTCTCCAGACCTGGTCCCGCGTGCGCGAAGGGGAACCGGTCATTGTGGTCGGCACCCGATCGGCCGTGCTTCTGCCTTTCACTCGCCTGGACACACTGGTCGTTGACGAAGAACACGACGGCTCCTACAAGCAGAACGAAGGCTTCCGTTACTCGGCGCGGGATCTGGCCATCTACCGGGGCAGACTGTCCCAATGCCCGGTTGTGCTGGGCTCGGCAACCCCCTCGCTGGAGTCGCTGCACAATGCCCGCAGCGGTCGCTTTCATCTGCACACGCTCAATGTCCGAGCCGGCAACGCCAAGCTGCCGGGCATGCAGCTCATTGATGTGCGCAGCCGGCCGTTGCGCGGCGGCGTCTCTCCTCCGCTTCTTGAGGCGGTGGGCGAAACCCTGGCTCAGGGGGAACAGGCGCTGCTGTTTATCAATCGTCGGGGATTCTCGCCGGTGGTCATGTGCTTTGACTGCGGAACACCTATCGACTGCCCCCAATGCGACGCCCGATTGACCTTCCATCGTCATGACAACTGCCTTCGCTGCCACCATTGCGGCCACCAACAGGCCATGCCGCGGCGCTGCAATGACTGCGGCAGCGACAACCTGAATGCCGTGGGCCAGGGAACAGAGCGCACGGAAACCGTTCTACAGGAGCGCTTCCCCGAAACACCCGTGCTGCGCATCGACCGCGACTCAACCCGCCGCCGGGGCCAGCTCGACCGCATGCTGGACCAGGTGCGCTCGGGCAGGCCCTGCATTCTGGTGGGCACCCAGATGCTGGCCAAGGGCCATGATTTTCCAGCGGTCACACTGGCCGGCGTACTGGATGCCGATGGCGGGCTTTTCAGCAGCGACTTCCGGGGGCCGGAGCACCTGGCTCAACTGCTGGTTCAGGTTGCCGGCCGTGCCGGTCGCGGCGAACGACCCGGTCGTGTGATGGTGCAGACCTGCCAGTCCGGGCACCCGCTTCTGCAGCAGCTCTGCCGGGGGGACTACCTGGAGGTGGCGGAGTCTCTTCTGCGCGAACGCAAACAGGCGGAGCTGCCGCCAGCAAGCTTCATGACAGCTTTTCGCGTGGAAAGCGGTGATATGGATACCAGCATGATGCTACTTGAAGACCTGGCCCGGCGCGCCCGCAGCGCGGATGAGGGTGTGATGATCATGGGCCCTTTCCCGGCCATCATGGCCCGCAAGGCGAACCGGTTCCGTGCCCAGCTGCTGCTGCAGCATACCCAGCGACCGCGACTGCATCGGCTCAGCAACCGCCTCTGTCTTTACCTGGAACAATTGCGCCCGGGGCGGCAGGTTCGCTGGAGCATCGACGTGGACCCCCTGAATATCGACTGACCCGGAGCGGACTGCTCATTGAGTCAGACCCCTCTTTCCCGGATAATACGCGCTCGCCATGGTCGTGATGCGGCCATGCACACCCTTCCCATCCAGACGAGTTCCTGACTGGCATGAAAGAAAAGATTGCTGAGCTGTTGAACAGCGCCGTGAGCCACCTTAAAGAAACGGGCGCATTCCCCGCGGATTACAACCCGGAGATTACGGTCGAGAACGCACGCGACAAAGCCCATGGAGATTTCGCCACCAACCTGGCCCTTAAATCCTCCAAAGTCGCCGGCATGAAACCTCGGGAGCTGGCAGAACGCATCATTGAAAGCCTGCCGAGCGATCCCGCCGTTCGCGACACGGAAATCGCCGGCCCGGGCTTCATCAACTTCTTTCTCAACGAGGCCAGCCACCTTGAGATCATCCGGGAAGTGGTTGAGCAGGGAACGGATTTCGGACTCTCCCGGCAGGGACAGGGGCAACGCATACAGGTCGAATTTGTCTCCGCCAACCCAACCGGCCCCCTTCACGTCGGGCACGGGCGCGGTGCAGCCTACGGGGCCAGCGTGGCGGATCTGCTCGAAGCCGTCGGCTATGACGTACACCGGGAATATTACGTTAACGACGCTGGCCGCCAGATGACGATCCTGGCGGTGAGCGTCTGGCTGCGTTACCTGGAACTCCAGGGCGAGTCGCTCAGCTTTCCGGCCAATGGCTACCGGGGCGAATACATCATCGATATCGCTCGCCAGTTGCAGAAAGACCACGGTGATAAGCTGCATCACCCGACCGCGTCCGTTCTGTCAGACCTTCCACCGGATGAGCCCGACGGAGGGGACAAGGAAACCTACATCGACGCACTGGTCGAGCGTTGTCGCAAACTCGTTGGCGAAGCCGCCTTTGCGCGCATCTTCGATCTCGGGCTGAACGCCATCCTCGGTGATATTCGTCAGGACCTTTCTGCCTTCAACGTGGATTTCCAGCAATGGTTCTCCGAGCGCAGTATCCAGACGAACGTGAGCGAGGCGCTGAAGATTCTCGACGAGAAGGGTTATCTCTACGAGCAGGAGGGCGCCACCTGGTTCCGTTCCACCGACTTTGGCGATGACAAGGACCGCGTGGTGCGTCGCGATAATGGCGAAACCACCTACTTTGCCTCCGACATCGCGTATCATCTCAACAAGTTTGATCGCGGCTTTGATCGGGTCATCAACATCTGGGGGGCCGACCACCACGGCTACATCACCCGGGTGAAGGCAGCCATTGAGGCGCTCGGCATTGATCCTACCAGGCTTGAAATACGGCTGGTGCAGTTCGCCATTCTCTATCGCGGCAGCGAGCGGCTTTCCATGTCCACCCGCTCCGGATCCTTTGTCACGCTGAGGGAACTGCGCGAGGAGGTAGGCAAGGATGCGGCCCGTTTCTTCTATGTTACCCGCAAAGCCGAACAGCACATGGATTTCGATCTGGAGCTGGCCAAGTCGGAAAGCAAGGACAACCCCGTGTACTATATCCAGTATGCCCATGCCCGCGTGTGCAGCATGCTGGCAAAGCTGCGCTCCATGGAAGCCTCACAACCAACCTCCGTGAACTCCGACACACTGGCGCCGCTGACACTGGAGGACGAGAAGGACCTTGCGGCGATGATGGCCCGCTACCCGGAAGTTCTGGCCCGCGCCGCCGAACAGCTGGAACCTCATCAGCTGACCCATTATCTTCGGGAGCTGGCGGGACGCTTCCACACCTACTATAACGCGCACAAGGTGCTGGTGGATGACCCGGAACTGCGGGAAGCACGGGTGGCGCTTTCCCTGGCCGTACGCCAGATCATCGCCAACGGGCTGGGTCTGCTGGGTGTCAGCGCTCCCGAATCCATGTAATCGGCTGAACAGGTACAATGAGCAAAAAAGGTTCCCGTAACAGCAGCACAACCGGAAAAAGCAAAGGCAATGCATCCTTCGGGTGGCTTATACCGGTTGCTGCCGTATCAGCATTCGTTGGGTTCATTGTCTATCTCAACTCAATCGACCCCGACAGCACGGCTGATCAGCCTGCCCTGTCGGCCCCGGAAGCGACCCCGGATCCTGAAACCCGGGAAGAACGCGGCGAACCCAACTTCCGCTTCTATGACATGTTGCCGGAGTCGGAAGTTGTAACGCCGGATGTGGAAGCCTATGAACCAGGCCCGGGAATGGCGGACCGCAATCTGGAATACATTCTTCAGGTAGGCTCATTCCGGTCTGAGGGGGATGCTGAACGACAGCGCGCGGAGGTAGGCTTTCAGGGCCTGCAGGCCTACATCAATGAGGTCAGCACCAATGAAGGCTCCGTCTGGTACCGGGTGATGGTGGGGCCTTTTGACTCCCGCAGCGAGATGAATCGGGCCGTGGACCGTCTGGTCGCCATCAACATCCAACCCCTGGTAAGGCAAAGAACGACCGAGTCGTCCGAGGAATAGTCCCGCCTGACGGGGAATCCTCCGCCGCATTACCAACGGCTTAAAGTTTTCCGGCTTCCCTTGAATTTAGCGGCTTCAGCCATCATATGGCCTGCACGACCGACTGGATCACAGGGGCGGGGCGTCTTCACTCACCGCTGCCGCCTGCAAAATGCCACAACCCTCTGGAGCAGCAATGACAACCATTCTTTCCGTTCGCCGAGAGGACAGTGTCGCCATGGGTGGCGACGGCCAGGTCTCGCTGGGCAATACCGTCATGAAAGGCAATGCCCGCAAGGTTCGCCGACTCTACAACGATCAGGTGCTGGCCGGCTTTGCCGGCGGTACCGCCGATGCCTTCACCCTGTTCGAGCGTTTTGAAGCCCAGCTGGAAAAACACCAGGGCAACCTGACTCGGGCCGCCGTGGAACTGGCCAAGGACTGGCGCACGGATCGTGCACTGCGCCGACTTGAAGCCATGCTGGCCGTGGCTGACAAACATACCTCGCTCATCATCACCGGTAACGGCGATGTCATTGAACCCGAACAGAGCCTGATCGCCATGGGCTCCGGCGGGCCCTATGCCCAGGCCGCCGCCCGGGCGTTACTGGAGAATACGGACTTATCGGCCCGGGAAATCACCGAAAAGGGCCTGGATATCGCCGCCGACATCTGCGTTTACACCAATCACAACCGCTCGCTGGAAGAACTCAACAGCAGCGACTGACAGGAGTTGCCATGCCTTCCATGACACCCCGCGAAATTGTTGACGAACTCAATCGCCACATCATTGGCCAGGACCAGGCCAAACGCTCCGTGGCCATTGCCCTGCGCAACCGTTGGCGGCGTATGCGCGCTGACAGGGAAATTCAGGACGAGATCACCCCAAAGAACATCCTGATGATTGGCCCTACTGGCGTGGGCAAAACCGAAATCGCCCGCCGTCTGGCAAAGCTCGCCGATGCTCCCTTTATCAAGGTCGAAGCAACGAAGTTCACCGAGGTGGGTTATGTAGGCCGAGATGTGGAATCCATCATCCGCGACCTGGCGGACAACGCCGTGTCCATGCTCCGGGAAAAAGAAATGAACCGGGTTCGGGACCGCGCCATGGACGCGGCCGAAGACCGCATCCTCGATGCGCTGCTTCGCCCACCGCGCGATGGCGAGCAACAACAGGCGCAGGACAGCTCAAGCACACGGCAACTGTTCCGCAAAAAGCTTCGCGAAGGCGATCTGGACGACAAGGAAATCGAAATCGAGGTCCAGTCCCACCCCGCCGGCGTGGAAATCATGGCGCCGCCCGGCATGGAGGAGATGACCAATCAGCTCCAGAGCCTGTTTTCCAATATGTCCGGTGACCGCCGTAAAACCCGAAAGATGCGGGTGGCGGATGCGTTCGAGCAGATCCGCGAGGAAGAAGCGGCAAAGCTGGTCAACGAAGAGGAAATCAAACAACGAGCCATCCAGGTGGTCGAGCAGAATGGCATCGTTTTTCTCGACGAACTGGACAAGGTCGCCCGGAAATCCGAACAGCAGGGCTCTTCCGACGTCTCACGGGAAGGTGTCCAGCGGGATCTGTTGCCGCTGATTGAAGGCAGCACGGTGAGTACAAAGTTCGGCATGGTGCGCACCGATCACATCCTGTTTATTGCCTCGGGCGCCTTCCATCTGACCAAACCCTCGGATCTCATCCCCGAACTCCAGGGGCGGCTGCCTATCCGGGTGGAACTGAAGGCGCTGACGCCCGATGATTTCAAGCGCATCCTGACCGAGCCCAGAGCATCTCTGGTGGAGCAGTACCGCGCTCTTATGGCCGCCGAGGATGTGGAGCTCAGCTTCACCCCCGAAGCGATCGACCGCATTGCCGAAATCTCCTGGAAGGTGAACGAAACCACCGAAAATATTGGCGCAAGGCGTTTGCATACGGTAATGGAAAAGCTCCTGGACGAGGTGTCCTATCAGGCCGGAGATTCATTGACCACCGCTTTCGAAGTGACCGCGGACTACGTCAACGAGCAGCTCGGTGAACTGTCGGAAGACCAGGACCTGAGCCGCTACATTCTCTGACGGGGCGCTGAAGCGATGAGCGAACAGCCGGTTCCCAGCGACATCCGGGTGCGCAGAAAGTCCCGCATTCTGGCCCTGACCTACCCCGATGGCACCGTATGGGAACTGCCATTCGAACTGTTGCGGGTCTATTCGCCCTCTGCCGAGGTCAAAGGTCATGGTGCCGGCCCCGGCACCCTGCAGACGGGCAAAAAGGACGTCGAGCTCACCGGTATTCAGCCGGTGGGCAACTATGCCGTGCAGCTAAGCTTCAGTGATGGCCATGACAGCGGCATCTACAGCTGGGATTACCTCTGGGATCTGGGCTGCAATCAGACCCGGTACTGGCAGGCGTACCTGGATCGTCTGGAGCACGAAGGCGGCCAGCGCTGATTATTCCCATTTCACCAAAGCAAGCGGGCAGCGAGCGTACAGGGGACGTATTCACAGCGTGTTCTGGAAAGATCTGCCCGCTTACTGGCGCAGGGATTAGTAAAAAGCCCTTCGTCCAAAGGTGTGGGGTATGACAGGAGGGGATGGACGAAGGGCGAAACTCAAAGAATCTGCCGGGCGTTATTCAGCAGCTCCGATACGTTGTTGATGCTCGACCCAATGCGACTCTTTGAGCGCTTTTTCTGGCGCTCACGGGCGACATAGACCGGCAGCATCTCCCCGTACAGGCTGGTGCTGATTGTACGCTGCTCATCCTTGAGACAGTCTCGACGTAAACGCACCCCAAAAGGTTCCAACTTCTGCTCAATTTCATCGGCCCGGCGAAGCAGATCACGCCGGGTCATCTGGTATGCGTGCTCACAGACCATCCGACGAGACTGGAAACTGAAGACGTTCGAGAAGAAAAGCTTGGCATCGTCCCTTTCGGGTTCAAAAAGAACAATCTCTGCATCCGGATACTGCTCTTCATACTGCGCAATGCCCGACTGCATGCGCGAATAAACCATGGTACGGAACGTCTGACCCAGGATATTGGGCATACCGGAATTGGTCAGCGCACCCGCCTCCATGGTGCCAGCCCGAACGGCGGCACTGGCATCAATGGGAACCAGAGGATTGATCGCCAGCACCAGATCCGCGCCATCCTCAAGGGCAACAGAGGCGTGCAACCCCTTACGCAGGGTGCCGTCGACATAGTAACGCCCATCAATCTCGACCGGCATGTAGACGCCGGGAGAGGCCACACTGGCCTGAACCGCCCTGGAGATCGGGATATGGTCAAAACCCGGCGCCCCAAGTCGGACCGCTTCACTGCTTTCCAGGTCCGCCGCAATGACGTAGAGGCGGCGGCGGAGCTCTCTGAAGTCATTGGTGCGGCCCAGCATGCTGAATGCGCGACGCAGGTACTCATGCAGACCGGAGTTGTCGAACAGCCCAGCGGGTGCAGCCTGAGCGAGGACAGTCATGGCTTCCAGAAGACTCTGATCGTAGGGATTGCTGGCAAAGCGGCCGAGTGCTTCCAGAATCAGACCGGGTACCGCCAGGGCCCGCTTGGCGTATTCGCGGAACGCGGGCCGGTAAAAAACTTCCGGATGGAACGGATGAACATCGGCCTCGTTCTTCACAAAAATACGACACAGCTGAGCCGTGGTCATCTGGTTGGCCAGATTGGCCGCCACAAATGCCCCGGAATTGACGCCGACGTAGACATAGAGGTCATTGAAATCGATACCCTCCAATGCCTCGTCCAACGCTCTGAGCGCCCCAATCTCGTATATGCCACCGAGAGGGCCACCGCCGGCCAGTGCAAGACCTATTCTAGGTCCCGAACCATCCTGCTCTGACTGCTTCATCTGCTTTACTGTCATGAACTGTCACCAGTGATCATTGGCAGGCCCGATCAACATCGTGGAGCCGGAGTGTTCATCCAGCCCCATGATTGACATTAACAGGGGGAATTAGAATAAACATACTAGAGACGCGGGCATAATGGATCCCCTGAACACTTTATAAAAATACTAGCAGTGAATCAGGATTTCACTTCATTTCTGACCGCTGGCGGCGGCAATTTGTGATGGGGGGCGCTGGGTTTCCGCGCTAAGGTGTGCACTGGTGCGCTCCGGGCGCACGTAACGACCCAAACCATTCTTACGCAGAGCCAGCTCAATACAGCTTCGGACAACGTGCGGAGAATCCAGAGTCAGTGCTTCTGCCAGGAGATCGCGCGCCATTGTCATGTCGACGCCGCGAATCACGGATTTGATCTTGGGAAGACTGGCCGCGTTCATGGACAACGCATCATAGCCCATCGCCATCAACAACAGTGCCCCTCCGGGGTCACCGGCCAGCTCACCACAGATGCTGACGGGTTTGCCGGCATCGTGGGCGTCCCGGGCAATCTGGCACAGGGCCTGAAGCACGGCCGGATGGTAGGAGTGGTAAAGGTTGGCTACCCGGGGATTGTTGCGGTCAACAGCCAGAAGGTACTGGGTCAGGTCGTTTGAGCCAACGGAGAGAAAATCAACCCGATCAGCCAGCTCACGGACCTGATAGACCGCTGCCGGCACTTCGATCATGACACCGACACGCGGCATGGCCAGACTGTATCCCTCTTCCAGCACCTCGTGCCAGGCTCGGTAGATAAGGTGCTGCGCCTCCTCGACCTCGGAGACATTGCTGATCATCGGCAGCATGATGCGCAGATTGTCGAGCCCCTCGCTGGCCTTGAGCATGGCGCGCACCTGGACCAGAAAGATTTCCGGATGGTCCAGGGTGACCCGGATTCCCCGCCAGCCCAGGAACGGGTTCTCCTCGACAATGGGAAAATAACTCAGCGCCTTGTCTCCCCCGACATCGAGGGTCCGCATGGTAACGTCTGCGGGCGCAAAGGCCTCAAGCTGTTCCCGGTAATAGGCACGCTGTTCCTGTTCCGAGGGAAAGCGCTCATTGATCATGAAAGGTACTTCAGTACGGTAGAGCCCAATCCCCTCGGCCCCGTGATTGAGGGAGCGCACCACATCCGTGATCAGTCCCGTATTCACATACAACGGCACCCGATAGCCATCACGTGTTTCACAGGGCTTGTCTCGCAGCTCCTCAAGACCGCGAACCAGCTCTTCTTCTTCCTCACAGATACCTTCAAAGAAGGTTTTCAGATCGGACGATGGCGAGGCAAAGATCTGGCCTTCATAGCCATCCACGATCAGTTCCCGCCCATCAAGCTGCGAGACGGGAACATCAACCAACCCCATAACAGTCGGGACACCCATGGCGCGCGCAAGGATGGCCACATGGGAGTTGCTTGAACCACGCACGGAAACCAGCCCCACCAGCTGTCCACGGGGAACATCCCCCAGCATAGCCGGCGTCAGCTCGTCACTGACCAGAATGGTCTGGTCGGGATAGGCGAGGGTCTCGGTATCGCCTTCCTGAAGGTGGGATAGCAGCCGTCTGCCAAGATCACGGATATCAACGGCCCGTTCGCGAAGATACAGATCTCCCATCATTTCAAAGTGACGAAGGTACTGGTTCACCACGTCCTTGAGCGCACCCTGGGCCCACTTGCCATCGCGGATACGGGTAACCACCTCTCCCGGGAGGGCATGGTCGTCCAGCATCCGGAGGTAAACCTCAAACAGTGCCTGCTCTTCCGGGCGCAATTGCGGCGCAAGACGCTCCCCGACTTCTTCTATGTCTTCCCGGACCGCAGCCACGGCGGCCTCAAAACGGGCCAACTCGGCGTCAATGTCTTCACAGCGCTTGTCCGGGACGGCATCCAGGTCCGCTGGAGGAAAAATGACGACACCCTGCCCGATGGCAACACCCGGCGCGCCGGCAACACCGCTGAATGCCACATCCGTGGCCTGCTCACCACTGAGCGACACGCCACCGATCGCTCCGGTGGCTTCGCTGTGAGCAATAACCCCCGCCAGCTGGGCGGAGATGGTCACCAGGAAGGCTTCCTCCCCCTCATCGAAACAACGACTGTTCTGGCGCTCCTGAACAACAATAACGCCCAGCACGCGCCGGTGATGGATGATGGGAACCCCGAGAAAGGAGCGGAAGCGCTCTTCACCGGTTTCCGGGAAATAGC
>SLIH01000416.1 GCA_007135745.1 Halomonas sp.
CCTTTTGTGGGAAGCGCCTACCAAATTTCAGTCATTTATTGAAGCGCTCACTACTTGAAGAAAGAGATTTTAATCACAATATACAGCGATAGGTGATCTAAATTTTGACCTGATTTCACCGTTCACTACACTTAAGGTTAAGGAACGTTAAGAAACAAGACTCAGATATCGGCAACGGACGCTGAATAAACAAGGGGCTGCAGCATGATTACGCGAACACTATCCACCGCATTTCTGGGGTTGGCATTAGCTTGCCAGACCCATGCTGTAGAAGTACTTGAGGACCAGGCCATGGGCGGCGTGCATGTATTCGCCGGTGATGTACTGAGCGTTCTGGGCGCGCCCGCCGCCGGTGACGTCATTATGGACGCCGATAATGGACCACCCCCGCCCATTGAACGCACGGCGGGAGAACTTGCAAGCATCTCCATGGCACTGGTGGTTGAGGACAGAATCCTCAACCTGCCGGAGCGTGACTTCACCCGCGACGAGGGGGCAGCGGATTTCGTGCTTCCGGTACTGCCCGTGAACGTGCCTACAGTGCGTAACGTACCAGCCGTCCCCCCTGGCGGGGGTGGCATGTCATTCCGGATACTTCCGGGCGACAAAACCGTTACCTCAACAGTCGAAAGCATACCTGACGATGGCATCACGAACAGGGACAGCCATGGCCTGAGGGTGATCAACAATGTGCGCGTGGATGAAATACACATCGAGGATGTCAGCTTCCCCGGGGGAAGCAACTTTATGAGGAACTCCTCAATCACCATTACGGGCATGGAAGTCAGTGCCAACGCGCTCATCAGTTTTCGTCGTTAACCTGCCAGGAGCATAAGAACGCCCCATCCTTTCCTGTATTCGCCCCGGTTCAGGCCACCGGGGCCTTCTTTATTATCCTTTTCGCGACGCCTCGTCCTCCCCTGAGGGCATGTTACAATGATCCGAAATTCATCCGGAATGGAACAGGTATGGACGTAGAGGCTCTGAATCAGGAACTCGCCAAGGCATCCCCGCGTGAAATACTCAAAACGGCGCTGGAACAGTACGAACAGATTGCGATTTCTTTCAGCGGTGCGGAAGATGTTGCGCTGATCGCCATGGCCAGCAGCCTGAAAGTTCCCTTCAAAGTGTTTACATTGGACACTGGCCGACTGCATCCGGAGACCTACCGTTTCATTGATCGGGTTCGTGAACACTACGGCCTGGATATCGAAATCCTCTTCCCGGACACCCAGGCGGTGCAGGATCTGGTGAGCCGCAAAGGCCTGTTCAGTTTCTACAGGGACGGCCACGAGGAATGCTGCGGCATCCGCAAGGTTGAACCACTGCGTCGCAAGCTCTCGACGCTGGATGCCTGGATAACCGGCCAGCGCCACGATCAGAGCCCAACGCGCACTGACGTGCCCGTGGTTCAGGAAGATACCGCTTTCGAAGGACGCAACGGACCGCTGGTCAAGTTTAATCCGATGGCGAACTGGAGCTCAAAGGACGTCTGGGATTACATTCGGATGATGGATGTTCCCTACAACGAACTGCACGAGAAGGGATTCATCAGTATTGGCTGTGAGCCCTGCACCCGTGCGGTTCTTCCCGGACAGCATGAACGGGAGGGCCGTTGGTGGTGGGAAGAAAGTACGCAGAAAGAGTGTGGGCTGCATGCTGACAACCTGATTGCACGGGATTAACGGGTACGAGGTGCAGGTTGCAGCTACCCCATTGTTCCGTTAGCGGATGGGGATTTCGAGGCCCTCCAGAAGTTCTTCAATCTCGGCCTGGTCTGTGCGGTGGGCTGCAGCCTCTATCAGGTCTCGGCTCAGGTGTGGGGCGAATCGCTGGATGAATTCGATCATGTACCCGCGCAGGAAGGTGCCCTTGCGGAAGGCGATTCGGGTGGTACTGGACTCGAAGAGTTGCCGGGCATCCAGAGCAACCAGGTCGCTGTCCGCTTCGGGGTCGAACGCCATCTGGGCGACGATACCCACGCCCAGCCCCAGCCTCACATAGGTTTTAATGACGTCGGCATCCGCGGCGGTGAAAACAACCCGCGGCGTCAGCCCAACGTTACTGAAGGCCTCATCAAGCTTTGAGCGCCCGGTGAAGCCCAGCACATAAGTCACAATGGGGTGTTGCGCAAGCGCCTCAAGCGTCAGCGGGTCGGTCTCTGCCAACGGGTGACCCCGGGGCACAACAATGCACCGATTCCAACGGTAGCCCGGCAGGGTGATCAGATCCCGGTACTGATCCATGGCTTCCGTGGCAATCACAAAATCCACTGAACCGTTGGCGGCCATCTCGGAGATCTGCACGGGGGTCCCCTGATGCATATGCAGGGTCACATCCGGAAAATCGCCAATAAAACTGCGGATGACTTCCGGCAACGCATATCGGGCCTGGGTATGGGTCGTGGCGATGCGCAGATCACCCTTTTTCTGATCACTGAATTCCTGGGCAATGCCGCGAATACCTTCGGCAC
Source organism: Halomonas sp. (assembly GCA_007135745.1). Taxonomy (GTDB): domain Bacteria; phylum Pseudomonadota; class Gammaproteobacteria; order Pseudomonadales; family Oleiphilaceae; genus Halospina. Next base: position 2,474 of record SLIH01000416.1, read on the forward strand.
GGCGGAGGATTTCGCCCGCTTCGCGGATGATGCTCTCACCCGCCGGGGTAATGCGGGTCAGGTGCTTGCCGCTGCGCGCAAAAATTTCGACGCCCAGCTCGTCTTCCAGCAAGCGAATCTGCTTGGAGATTCCGGGTTGCGAAGTGAACAGCTCGACTGCCGTTGCGGAAACATTGAGGTCATGATGGGCCACTTCCCATATGTATCTCAGCTGTTGCAACTTCATGACCCAGCCTCCGGAATCCTGTGCACTGGCATAAGAATATAGCTCATTATGACGGTTTTTTCTTTACCCCAGGCCGTATGGAGGATTACCGGATGGAATGCTGGTTAAGGCGTTCCCGAGGCACTACCTGCGTTTAAAAGTTAAAGTGGATTCCTTATTATTAAGGTAACAACCTTGACATGCCTGAACCAGCGCCGACAATGCGTTCAGGCGGTTGAAGCAGACAACACAACGGTGGGCTCATCCAGATGTTATTGGCAACCAAGTTCATGCGGCCAGCTGCGGACCCCCGCGCTGTTCAGCGCCCACAACTGGTTGAACGTCTGGATCGAGGCCCCGCAACCCGGGTTACCACCCTCACCGCACCCGCCGGCTACGGCAAGACCACACTGGTCAATCAGTGGTGTGA
>SLIH01000251.1 GCA_007135745.1 Halomonas sp.
CATGAATATGCCGATCTGATCGGCTATACAGATGAGAGTGGCGTGCGCAATCGTGCGTCCGGAGGGGTAGCGGAGCAGACCCATGGCGAATGTACCTGCACAAACGGATCAGAATAATCCGCCGGCGACCACGGACCAGCCGCGAGACGAGGGGCGGGAGTTTGAGCCGCGCAGTGATCTGCTGTTTGGCTTCAACCGGCTGAGCCTGCTGCGCCAGGTCGGCCTGATGGTTGGTTTGGCAGCCAGTGTGGCACTGGGTGTTGCGTTGGTGCTGTGGGCCCAGGAGCCTTCCTATAAACCGCTTTTGGGCGACATCGGTCGTTACAATCCCGAGGATGTGACCAACATTCTGGATGACGCGGGTATCGATTATAAGATCGAGCATCGCAGTGGCGCCCTTCTGGTTGCGTCCGGGGATGTTCATGATGCCCGCCTGCGTCTCGCCCGGGAGGGGGTGACCGAAGACCGTGGCATGGGATTCGAAATGCTGATGGAGGATCAGGGGCTGGGTACGTCCCAGTTTGTTGAGCAGGCGCGGTATCGGCACAGTCTGGAAGGTGAGCTGGCGCGCACCATTACCTCCATGGGCGCCGTGCGTAATGCGCGGGTTCATCTTGCCATTCCGAGAGAGTCCGTCTTTGTTCGTGACAATCGGGAGCCCTCCGCTTCCGTGATGCTTGATGTGGTGAGTGGTCGTCGACTGAACGAAGGGCAGGTGAGTTCCATCGTTAATCTGGTCGCCAGCAGTGTGCCCCAGATGAACAGGGAGCAGGTAACGGTTGTGGACCAGCGCGGGACGCTGCTTTCGCGCAACGGTGAAGATGAGGGCGCACGTGACATGGCGCGCCATTTCGAGATCAAGGAGCGTGTTGAAGATCAGCTCAAACGCCGGGTCAGCAGTATTCTGAACCCTATTATGGGAAGTGGGCGTTTCAATGCCGAGGTTTCGGCGGACATGGATTTTTCCGCCATTGAGGAAGCTGAAGAGATCTTCAACCCTGACCAGCGAGCAATACGAAGCGAACGCACCAGCGATGAGGAGCGGGTCGGCGCACAGGAAGGGGGTGTACCCGGGGCTCTTGCAAACCAGCCACCCGGTGGCGGACAGGTGCCCGAGCAGGCAGACGGTGAAGGTGGCGACGGCGCCGGAGGCCAGGGTACCCGGCGTAGTCAGGCGACACGCAACTACGAGATCGATCGATTGCTGAGCTTTACCCGCCGGGAGCCGGGGACCATCAACCGGGTCAGTGTGGCCGTGGCGGTTGATGACCTGCGCCGCAGGGATCCGGAAACCGGAGAGATGACCCAGGTAGCCTGGCCGGAAGAAGAGCTGGAGCGGCTGACCCGGTTGATTCGTGATGCAGTGGGTTTTTCCGCTGCACGCGGTGACAGTGTCACCGTCGTCAATACAGCCTTCGCGCCGGAAGAAGAAGTGGAGTTTGAGGCGCCACCTTTCTGGGAACAGGCCTGGTTCCAGGACAGCATTCGCCCTGTGGTTGCGGGGCTGGTTATTCTGGCACTGGCCCTCTTCCTGGTGCGGCCTACGCTGAAATCCCTGGCCTCGACTGGGCAGGGCCACCGCGAGGGTGAAGATGGACTCGGCTCAGATGAAGGGCTTGAAGGAATCGAAGGCGGCGAGTCCATACGCCAGGCCATGGGAGCCAGTGACGATATGCTTTTGCCTGACGGAGGTGAAGGCTATGATAGGGAATTGAACGCAGTGAAAGGCCTGATCGCCGAGGATCCCGCCCGGGTGGCTCAGGTCGTGCGGCAATGGGTGAACGCGGATGAGTGAAGCGGAAGGCAAAAGCAGGGCTAAACCCACGCGTAAACTTGGACGCGTGGAGCAGGCTGCGATTCTTCTGATGACCCTTGGCGAGGAAGATGCCGCCCAGATCCTGAAGCACATGGGCCCGAAAGAGGTTCAGCGGGTGGGTATGGCCATGTCACAGCTCCAGGACGTGGCCAAGGATGACGTCAATTACGTGGTGGGCGAGTTCTTTGAAGCCGTCGGGGGGCAGACAGGGTTGGGCGTGGGCGCTGATGATTACATCCGCTCGGTACTTACCCAGGCTCTCGGGGACGAGAAGGCGGGAAGCCTGATTGACCGCATTCTCATTGGCGGAAACACCACGGGGCTGGATACCCTTAAATGGATGGAGCCTCGTGCCGTTGCCGATATCATTCGCTATGAGCATCCACAGATCCAGGCTATTGTGGTCTCCTATCTTGATCCGGATCAGGCCGCGGATATTCTCAGCTCCCTGGACGACAAAGTTCGGCTGGATGTGATGATGCGGGTGGCCTCGCTGGAATCCGTCCAGCCCCAGGCCTTGCAGGAACTCAATAACATATTGGAGAAGCAGTTCTCTGGTGGCGCGGGCGGACAGGCCAGCCGTATCGGGGGTATCAAGCGTGCTGCTGACATCATGAACTACATGGATCGCAGCGTCGAAGGCCAGTTGATGGATTCCATCAAGGACATGGATCCCGACGTGGGTAACGAAATCGAGGACCTCATGTTCGTCTTCGACAATCTCAGGGATGTGGACGATCGCGGTATTCAGGCCCTGTTGCGGGAGGTATCCTCGGATGTTCTGGTGGTTGCGCTCAAGGGTGCCGAGGAAGAAGTGAAAGAGAAAATCTTCAAGAACATGTCCAAGCGTGCCGGGGAACTTCTCAAAGACGATCTCGAGGCCAAGGGACCGGTCAAGGTCAGCGAGGTGGAGGCGGCGCAGAAGGAAATCATCACCGTTGCGCGGCGTATGGCAGAATCCGGCGATATTGTTCTGGGCGGTTCAGGCGAGGAAATGATCTGACCGTGTCCATCCTAACGACAGCAGGTTGTCATGAAGAATCGCAGCTCGCGTGATCGTATCCCTTCCGGTGACCTCACCGCCTATGAGCGCTGGGAGTTGCCCCTGCTGGATGAAAATGGTCAGCGCAAACCCTATGTGCAGACCGACAAACGCAAACTCAAACCCTTGACTGCTGAGGATCTCGAGGCTATCCACAACGAGGCCTGGGACGATGGCCACAGGGAAGGTCTTGAGGCGGGCAAAAAAGAGGGAATGGACCAGGGCGCCCGTGAAGGGTACCGCG
>SLIH01000221.1 GCA_007135745.1 Halomonas sp.
GAAACTGTCCTGGTCCACCATCTCGTAGCGGTAGCGCGCGTCAATCGAGGCCTCCCCGCTGGTCAGCGCCCGCGTGAGCGGATCGGCGCTCGCTACGGCTGGCACCACCATGGCGCCACAGGCAATAAAAAGTGCAGTGCGGGTGAAAATACTCCGGTTAAGGGTCTGTCCATCAGTCATCAGGTGCTCCCCATTACATGACAGTACATTTAATTTAATTACTCTCTTTGTAAAGCATTAGCGAGACATACCCATTGACATAGATCAGTTCGACCTTTTTGGGGCACAAAAAAAGCGCCGTTCTGCATAAAACAGATTGCGGCGCCATTACCGGATCAATGTCTGTGGGCTTTGAGATCGTTCAGTTTCGGAAATGCAGCATTCGGGCCAAAACGCTCTGCATCATCTGCACTTTTGCCGGGGGAGCCGCGACAGCAGGGGTTCAAACAACTTTCTCAACATCAACACGGTTACCCAACAGTCACAGCTTTAACCGGATAAGGCGCCTGAACTGGTGCAGCAACAAGGGCATCTGCCCCGAAAAATGGCAGTTGTTCAGAGAAAAAAGGGGAAGGGGAACGAAAACGGCACCCCGAAGGGTGCCGTTAAAGCTACAACCTCAAGCTTCCGAAATCAGAAGTTGTGCTGCAGGGCAAGCATCACGAGTGTTGCGCTTGGGTCGCTGGCGCCAGTACCTGCCTCACCGTCATAGCGCGCATGCTCAAACTCAACACGCACGTTGGTCCGATCCGACAGGGCCTGACGAACAAAGCCATAGACGTTCAGGTCCAGGTCCCGACCTTCGAGGGTGTCCTCATCCCGGTCATCGGAGCCCGTAGCGAAGCCAAGGTGACCATCAAGACCATTGCCGAAATCCATGAACGAACCGATCGCAACGGAATCCCGCTTGTCGCCGTCCGCATTGTCAGTATCCACCAGGGTATAGTTGATACCGAACTCCAGGGCGTCATTGACCGAATACCTTGCGCCAACGTTGATCAACTCTGGCTCTTCGTCACCAAGGCCGTCAGCGTAATCATTGAACTCCTTGATATACACTGCGTTGACACTGATCATTTGATTGAAGCTGTACTGACCCGCCACCGCGACCGAGCTGATGCTCTCCTCATTGGCAAGGGTCATCTCCTCACCATCTTCGTCCTCAACGGTCCTTGTGCCTTCGCCAATACCCAGGGTGACATTGAAGGCAAATGGGTCAGAATGGCCCCAGGCACTTCCGTACTGATAACTGATTGCACTGCTCTGGCGGAAACCGAAGGCCAGGGAATTGCTCATCAGCCCGGTTGTATAGAAGTAACTGCCGTAACCATGGACATCGGTCCGATGTGCGTTCCAGGCACCAAACTCAAACAGGGGTTGCCACTGGGAACCCACTTTGATGGTACCCCAGTCACCACCAATCGCTGCCCAACCAAGACGGGTGCCAACGGAGTTGCCCATGCCGCCGCCGAGCTCATTCAGAACGTCCACGGCAAATTCGATGTTATAGGAAGCTGTCAGACCGCCATAATCCAGATCTTCACTGCCACGCACGCCAAGCCGCGACTGCATTGCGTTGGACAGGGTGAAGTCTCTGTCATCACTGTTACCACCGGCGGAATTGAAACCGGCAAAAATCTCATTCGCGGAAGCAGCATCGCTGTCGTTAATGGATTCCAGACCGATGTCAATCAGACCATAAACTTCCGGGCCGGCAGTTGCCGCCATGGGTGCGGCCAGGAGACCCCCACTGATCGCCAGGGCCAATACATTACGCTTCATGTTCATAATGTTTCCCATCCTTTTTCTCATTATTGAATGCAGTAACGGTTTGCGCTTTTTTTTGGCGCCCCGGCACGAAGTTGACCGGGGATGTTGAGAGCGTAGTTCAGGTTAATTTGATAATCAATTTGTAATCTTTGGGGCGTTCAATTGTAATAAAAGTATGGCACCAGAATTCCATCGGAATCTCCGATCAGTAAACCGTTAACCGCTCATCCACTTCATCCCTTCCCATAGCACCACACAGTCCGTAAAGTCCCCACATCCCTTGATGAGCAGCTCGTAATGGCCTTTTCCGATTTGCCCAACCAAAGCCAGAGTCGCGAACTTTTCCGTATGACCTGGCCGATGCTCTTCGGTGTGCTGGCACTGATGAGTTATCAGCTTGTGGACAGCGCCTTTATCGGTCAGCTCGGAGTGGACCCCATTGCCGCCCTGGGCTTCACAGTGCCGCTGCAGATGCTGATCATCGGCTTCCAGGTGGGTCTTGGCATTGCCACCACCGCCATTATTTCCCGTGTGCTTGGAGCCGAAGATGATCTCCAGGCGAAACGCCTGGGCGGGCTCGTGGTTCTGAGCGGTGGTGTATTGATCAGCCTGATCTGCCTGATCATCTGGCTGAGCCGGGCCCATATCCTGATATTGCTGGGTGCCAGCGATCGCCTTCTGCCGCTGGTTTCCTCCTACTGGGCCCCCTGGTTGCTGTCCGCCTGGCTTGGAGCGGTGCTGTATTTTGGCTACAGCCTCTGCCGCTCCCATGGCGATACCCGGCTGCCTGGGGCGATGATGGTCATTACCAGCCTGATCAATGTGGCTCTGGACCCTCTGTTCATCTTTGTTTTCGGATGGGGCTTGCCCGGAGCGGCCTGGGCCACGGTGGTGGCCTTCAGCACCGGCTGTCTAGTGGTTTTTCTGCGGCTGTTCCAGCGCCAGTGGATCAGCTTTGCCCTGGGACAGGTGCAGATTCCACAGGCGCTGGGCCATCTGGGCAGTATCGCCGGACCGGCCATGTTGAGCCAATTGATGCCGCCCATCGCGGCCATGCTGGCGACCAGTCTGGTGGCCGGATTTGGTGAATCGGCGGTGGGGGCCTGGGGGCTGGGAACCCGACTGGAGTTCTTCTCGCTGGTGGTGGTGCTGGCACTGACCATGTCCATGCCCCCCATGATCGGACGACACATGGGTGCGGGCCGCCTGGACTGTGTCGAGGAGCTGATCCGGCTTGCCGTGCGCTTTGTGGTGGTTTTCCAGCTGGGTATTGCGATCTGCTGGGTACTGCTCTCGGGGGTGCTCTCGTCCGTTTTAACAAGTGAAA
>SLIH01000419.1 GCA_007135745.1 Halomonas sp.
ATGCGGTTGGTGTAGCTGCTGTTGGGGTTGGGAGCGATATCACCATCAATGATGCGCTCCAGCATGCTGTTGCGGCTGTGCCCATAGATCCCCGAGAGGCGGACGGAGGTGCCTGGGATTGAGCTCACCTGAAGCCGCCGTTCCGCCTCCACCAGGGCCTTGCCATTATAGCGGGCGGGTGAGGTCTCGCTCGTTTCGTCCACCCAATCGTCCCGATTCTGCCCGTAGACTGCTGTCGAGGAGACAAAAAATACCCGTTTGGGGGGTGTCTGCTGGTTTTCCAGGACGTCGAGCAGGTTCTCCATGCCCTGCACAAAGGTCTGTCGGTAGTGCGTTTCGTCATACTGGTCGGGGGTCACGCATACAATGGCAATATCAACCGCGGGCAATTTTGATGCAAGCGCCGATGGATCATTGAGATCGGCGGCAATTGGGGTCAGAGGGAGCGGAATACGACTGGCCTGGCGCCGCATGCCAAAGACATGACAGTCCTCGGCCAGAGACAGTCCGATACGCTGACCGAGTGAGCCGCAGCCCGCCATGAGAATTCTTGGATCCTGCATTGCGCCCCTGTCCTCCTTCTCTTATGCTGCAATAGAAATTATCAATGACGTCTCATCCTGGAGAAGGTCCATGACCCTGACGGAACTCCGTTACATCGTGACCCTGGCGCAGGAAAAGCACTTCGGGCACGCAGCCGAACGTTGCCATGTGAGTCAGCCTACACTGAGTGTGGCCGTCAGGAAACTGGAAGACGAACTCGGCATTGCGCTTTTCGAGCGTAGCAAGAACAGTATCCGCGTTACCGAAATCGGTCAGCGTATCGTGGAGCAGGCCCAGCGGGTTCTGGATCAGGCTGGCGTGATCCGCGATCTTGCCCAGGATGGCAAGAACCAGCTCAGTTCACCGCTCAAAGTCGGTGCCATCTACACCATTGGTCCCTATCTTTTTCCGCACCTGCTGCCGCAGCTGCGGCGGGTTGCACCGGAGATGCCTCTGTTCATCGAGGAAGGATACACCGCCGACCTGAAGGAGAAGCTGAAGCATTCGGAGCTGGATGCCATTATCGTGGCCATGCCGTTCCAGGAATCCGAAGTGGTGACCCTGCCACTTTATGATGAGCCCTTTGTGGTGGTTACGCCGGCGGATCATCCGTTGGCTCGCAAGGACACCGTGGACAGCCACGAGCTTTCGGATTATCCCCTTTTGCTGCTCGGGCCCGGTCATTGTTTTCGGGACCAGGTGCTGGAGTCTGTACCTGAACTCGTGGATACACTGACAGCCCGTGGAGGGCGCAGAGGGGGGGACATCGTTACCGAAGGGAGTTCGCTTGAAACCATTCGTCATATGGTTGCATCGGGACTGGGGATAACGGTCCTGCCACTTTCCGCGGCAACGGCGGTTCATTACAAGGATGATCTGCTGGCGGTCCGCCCCTTCAGCGCACCCGCTCCTTCGCGCACCGTCGTACTCGCCTGGCGGGTGACCTTTCCCCGGACCAAGGCGATCGATGTCCTGTCACGGGCCGCGAGCCAGTGTCGTGTGCTTGATGCGCCGGCCAGGGACGTTGAGCCCGAACAGACCACCGCAGCTCCCTAGTCTCCATGCCTGGACCCGAAGACCTGGAAGTCAGCGTACTCAAGGGCGTGGGGGCCAGCCTCGCTCAGCGCCTGGAAAAGCTGGGCATTGTGACCCTGCAGGACCTTCTGTTTCATCTGCCCCATCGTTACGAGGACCGTACCCGCGTTCTTCCTATTGGCCGCCTTCATGTCGGTGACAGCGGCGTGGTTGAAGGTGAAGTGGTCGCGAACGATGTGGTTCAGGGGCGCCGTCGCAGCCTCCAGATCACCCTGCGCGATGACAGCGGCTTTCTGGTTCTGCGTTTTTTCCATTTCAGTGCGGCCCAGCGCAGTCAGCTGGAGGTGGGAAACCGCCTGCGCTGTTACGGGGAGGTGCGCCCGGGGCGGGCCGGGCTTGAAATCTATCACCCGGAATACAAGCTCAATCCCGGCCCACTGCCGACTGGCAGCGACGCACGACTGACACCGGTCTATCCCCTGACAGAGGGAATCCAGCAGCCGCGCATCCGTGGCCTTTGTGAGCAGGCGTTGGGTTTTCTGGGCCGCCATCCGCTGCAGGAGTGGTTGCCCGACTCGATTCTTTCCGATTACCAACTGCCGGAGATCAACACCGCCGTGCGGCTGCTTCACGCGCCGCCGGCTGATGCCGACACGCTGGCATTGATGGAAAGTCGTCATCCAGCGCAGCAACGCCTGATCATGGAGGAGTTGCTGGCCCATCACCTGAGCCTTTTGAAATTGCGCGCCCAGGTACAGTCCTGGCAGGCCATCCCGCTGTTGCCGGGTGCGCAGCGCCTGGATCATCAACTGCTGGAAGCGCTTCCCTTCCGGCTCACGGGCGCCCAGCAGCGGGTCTGCCGGGAAATCCGACAGGATCTGAGCCAGCCTGTTCCCATGCTGCGGTTGGTGCAGGGCGATGTGGGCTCGGGGAAGACTGTTATCGCGGCTCTTGCCGCACTTCAGGCCATTGGCGCAGGCTCCCAGGTGGCGCTGATGGCTCCAACCGAGATTCTTGCTGAACAGCACTACCTGAACTTCCGGGAATGGCTTTAACCCATGGGAGTTGAGATTGGATGGCTGTCCGGAAAGACACGTGGGCGGCAACGCGCGGAGCTTCTCAGCAGTCTGGCCGAAGGCCGGGTGCCGCTGGTTATTGGAACCCATGCGCTTTTCCAGGAAGACGTGACGTTTGCCCGGCTGGCTCTGGTAGTGATCGATGAACAACATCGTTTTGGTGTGCATCAGCGACTTTCGTTGCGGGAAAAAGGCGTGGCAGCCAGCACCATGCCGCACCAACTGATCATGACCGCGACGCCCATTCCCCGAACATTGGCCATGAGTGCCTACGCCGATCTGGACACTTCAGTGATCGACGAGCTCCCCCCTGGTCGCCAGCCCATCGAAACCATCACCATCCCGGACAGCCGTCGGGGCGAGGTCATCGAACGGGTTCGGCGCGCCTGCGGCCAGGGCCGTCAGGCCTATTGGGTCTGCACCCTGATCGA
>SLIH01000284.1 GCA_007135745.1 Halomonas sp.
GAGCTGGAAAGCTTTTTCCTGGTCTGGGATCCGGATCAGGGCTGGCTTGATGCGCGCGGTCGCGGGCAATGGCCGGGAGGGGCGGTGAGTTGGCCGATGGGGGATCGCATCCAGCATGCCCGCCTGCCACCGCTCGAAGGCAATCTGTCGTTGGATGGTCAGAGCCTTGTTCTGGCCATAAGGGATCAGGAAGAACGTCGGATTGGCGTGGAAGGACGCCTGACTCCGGACGGTTTTGGTGAGCTTGCACTGCGCAAGCACTGGATTGATCTGCTGGGCCTGGACTTTGGAGCGGGTGCCGAACCTGATGAAGTTTTGTTCAGCGTTCGTCAACGTGTCATCCCATAATTCGATCAGAGTGTGTAAGATGTTGGGTCGGTTACCTGTTTGGCTTGCCAATCTTCTGCTGCTGGTGCTCGTTGTGCACCTGGGGTGGGTTGGTGGTCAATGGACCTGGCGAATTCTCTGGCCCGAGCTGCGGGTTCCGGAGCCGCAGGCGGATCAGGCGTCGGAGCGTGGTCAGGCGGCGAGTGTCCGCCTTCGGGAGCTGGAGTTGTTCGGGGAATCCACCGCAACAGCGGAAGTCTCCGGGGTGGTCCGGGAAACAGCACCGGAAACCAGCCTGCGCCTGACGCTGCATGGTGTTTTCATGGCCGCGAAGCCCTCGGACTCCAGCGCCATTCTGTCCGGGAATGGTGATGATGGCGGGCTTTACCGGGTAGGAGACGAGTTGCCTGGTAATGCCGAACTGGTGGCTGTGGAGCCTGGTAGAATACTGCTTCGGCGCCAGGGAGAGGTGGAATCCCTCTCCTTCGAGGATGACGGCATGGAGATGGCTGCAGCGGCCGTGGCGGCCGAGCCGCCCGCGGATCGTGAAGCGTTCCTTGATATGGCCAGTGAGCGTCTGGAAGAGGATCCCGAAGCGGCGTTGGCAGCCATTGGGTTCCGCACGGATGCCGATACCGCCGGTTACGTCTATGATGGTACAAACCCCGAGCTTTCGCAGATGAACCTTCAGCCCGGGGACATTATCCTTTCCATCAACGGCCATGAGCTGGGTGATGTGGAGCGTGACCGTGAAATGATGCAGGAATGGGGACAAGCGGACAGCCTGAGGCTTGAAATAGAGCGCGGCGGTACGCGATTCTCTTTTTCGGTTCCGTTGCCTTGATGGTTGCGGGCACAACAGACAATAAAACAGGCGTTATCTCTGCATGACAGTATCCACACGAATTCTCGCGCTTATTCTGGTGATGCTTCTGGTCCCTGTGGCTGCGGCGGACCAGGGAATCGACGGAGTGGAAGATTTTGAGCGGATCGAAGGAGGCGAGGCTCCGGACGACCGGGAGACCTGGACCGTCAACCTGAAGGAGGCGGATATCCGGGCGCTGGTTAACCAGGTTGCGACCATCACCGGCTACAGCTTTGTCGTGGACCCCAGGGTTAAAGGCAAGGTAACGGTGGTTTCCGATACGCCCATGGACAAGGACGCTGTCTACGACCTGTTCCTCTCGGTGCTCCACGTCCACGGCTTTACAGCGGTGCCTGGCGAGGATGTCATCAAGGTCATCCAGCAGAGTGACGCCAAGCAGTCGGCGGAGAATCTCCGACGTTTTGTGGATATTCCTTCCGAGCAGTTGATGACCCGGGTTATCCATGTCGAGAACGTCAGTGCCCTGCAGCTTGTTCCGGTGCTTCGGCCTATGGTGGCGAGCTATGGTCACCTGGCGGGCGTGGCGGCAGCCAATGCCCTGATCATCAGCGATCACCGCGCCAATATTGAACGTATGGAACGTCTGGTTTCCGATCTTGATCAGCCCACTGATTTTGAAATGGAGATTCTGGAGCTCAAGGAGGCATGGGTTGGAGATATGGTCCAGTTGCTGGAGGAGCTGGGTCCGGGGGAGCTGGGTGAGCGTGCCGGTGATGACGACCGCACAGCCAGCGTCGTGGCCGATGAGCGGGGTAACCGTCTGATTGTTCGTGGCACCGAGATTTTCCGCGACAGCGTCCGGGATCTGGTGGAGAAGCTGGATACGCCCACAACCAGTCGCGGAACGACGCGGGTGATTCGCCTCAGTCATGCCGATGCCTCGAACATGAGTGAGCTCCTGAGCGGCATCATGGGAGAGATTACGGAAAACGGCCAGCGCGACAATGGTGTGGGTGTCTATGCCGACGAGGGGCTCAACGCACTTGTTATCCGCGCGGAACCGGCCGTTCTGAATGAAGTGGAATTCATTGTCGAGCAGCTCGATGTGCGCCGTGCACAGGTGCTGATCGAAGCCGCTATCGTCGAGATCAGCGATGAAAGCGGCCGGGATCTGGGTGTTCAGTGGGCCGTGGGAGACGAATCCGGAAGCTCTTCGCCCATTGCCGGCACCAACTTCAGTAATGTCGGCCTGAGCCTTGGAGAAGTCATCGGTGCCATTGCGGCCGACGAGGTGATTCCACCGGCTACGGGGGGGGCAACGATTGGTGCCGGTGAAATTGATCGCGGCGGAATTTCCTGGGGGGTTCTGATTCAGGCGCTCTCCGCTTCCAATAAGGCCAATCTGTTGTCGACCCCCAGCATCATCACCCTGGACAACGAAGAGTCCGAGATCATCGTCGGTCAGAATGTGCCGTTCAGAACGGGGCAGACAACCCAGACAGCCGATGGTTTGAGCAATCCCTTTACGACGATTGAACGTCGTGACATTGGCCTGACTCTGAAAGTAACGCCAACCATCAGCGACGATGACGTCGTCCGATTGGTGGTTGAACAGACAACGGAAGATATCTCCCCCGGCATCGCCGATGCAGCCGACCTGATCACCAATAAACGTGAGATCAAGACCTCCGTGCTGGCCGATAATGCCGAAACCATCGCTCTCGGTGGGTTGATCAATGAGGATTATCGTATGCGGGTGAGCAAGGTTCCTTTCCTGGGGGATATTCCCTTTCTTGGAGCCCTGTTTCGTGCTGAATCCCAGGAGAGGACAAAACGCAACCTGGTTGTTTTCCTGCGCCCGACCATTCTGCGTGAAAAGGGTGATGGAGGGCGTGTGGCCGATCGCCAGCTCAACCGTCTGTGGAACGTCA
>SLIH01000231.1 GCA_007135745.1 Halomonas sp.
CACCCGGAAATAACGCCGAAAGCTGGCATCCCCGGCCAGAGGTGCCACCGCCTGGGGTGGTTCTTCCATCACCTGATTCAGCCAGTTGATCAGAGCCTGATAACGATGATCCATGAAATGCCACACTCCCATAGTCAAACCCAGTATTCTGCACGAGCATTGTCTGAAATGTGAACCACGAACCACAGAAAAACGCCGTTGGGATTCTGTGGCTGTCATCGCTGCCGTTAACAAGCACTGCCGTGCCGTGTAGACTGACGCCTGTTCAAACTGGCCGCGGACGGCGGCCGCTGGAGATGCGCTGCGTGAGGAAGATGTCTCTGGCCCGGATCGGCCTTCGGGCGTTGTTCATCTGTGTTGCCGGTCTGGTGCTGCCCCTGTCTGTTGTTGCAGATGAACGGCCCCTTGCCGCGGATCTGGACTGGCAACGCTGGTCTGATCTGCCTCCGGAGCTGCAGTCACGGGTGCCTGCCTATTGTGGTGGTGCTTACCGCCCGCCGGAACTGACCGTGGATTCTGACGAGGATCTGGACGACCCACCCATTCATATATCCAGTGACTCGGCACGTTTCCGGGTGGATGAGTTTCTTGAGCTGGAAGGGGATGTCCGCCTGCGCCAGGGCCAGTTCCGCACGGGCGGGCAACGGGCCTACTTTGACCAGCAGGCCGGCAGGCTCTCGTTGACAGGGGATGTGATCAGTCGCGGCGAGGGCTTTCTGGTTACCGGAACCGATGCCGATTACGACACCGAATCGGGCGTGCTCAATCTCAATACCGCCTCCTTTCTGCTGCATGATGGCCCCATACGCGGTGAGGCCCGTGCGTTGACCCGCACCGGGCCCGAGCAGCTGCGCATTACCAGCGGTGTCATGACCAGTTGCCAGCCCGGCAACAATGCCTGGTCACTGGCGGCGAGTCGCGTTGACCTGGACCAGGAATCGGGTTTCGGCACGGCGCGTAACGTCAGGCTCCAGGTCAGGGACGTGCCGGTCTTTTACGTCCCCTGGATGAGCTTTCCCCTGGATGATCGCCGCAAGAGTGGCTTCCTGTATCCCTCGTTCGGCACGTCCAATACGGGCTCGGGCTTTTTCCTGGCGACACCCTATTATTTTGACCTTGCTCCGCATTACGACATGACCTATACCCCCCAGCTGATTCACGGTCGTGGCTACTTTTCCGAACTTGAGGCGCGCCATCTGAGCCCGTGGGGGCCTTCCGAGTTGCAGTTGGGGTTTATTGATCGCGATTCCGATTTTGCCGAGGAGCGCCCGGAACGAAACTCCCAGCGCTGGGGGCTCAGCTTCCAGAACCGCTCGGACTGGACGCCACACTGGCGCTCGACCATTGATTACTCGGTGGTCAGCGACGAGGATTATGTCAGTGATCTCAACCAGACACTGGATCTGCAGCAGACCACCCACCTGCCCCGTGAAGGGGAGGTGCGTTACAGCGGTGATCGGGTCACGTTCTCCAGTGCCGTGCGGGGGTTCCAGACCCTTGATCCCGCCATAGGCCAGGCAAACCGTCCCTACGATCAGCTTCCCCGGCTGCGGTTGAATGTGGAGGATCGCCTGGGGGCGTGGCGTTTCAGCAAGGAGAGTGAATATAACTACTTCTGGCGTGACAATGATGAGCTTGAAGGTATTGATGCCGCCATCGGCAGTCGCCTGCGGTCTTTGCCAAGAGTTGGATGGGGCGTTGAGGGGCTGCCCGGATTTGCCCGTTCGTCGGTGACACTGGACCATACCCAGTACCTTCTCGACGATGGACCCGAAACGGATCGGTTCAGTCGATCCGTGCCCTTCTTCGAGAGCGATGCCGGCCTTTATTTTGATCGTTACTTTTCAGTGGGTGGGCAGAATTATTCGCAATCGCTCGAGCCCAGACTTTACTATGTGTACTCACCCGAGCGGGAACAGGACGACATACCGGTTTTTGATTCCTCCATTACCTCCTTCAACTTCTTTCAGTTGTTTGCACGGGACCGTTTTGTCGGGGGTGATCGGGTGGGGGATAACAACCGCTTGACGACAGCCGTGACAACGCGGTTTTATGATCTGGAGCAGGGACTGGAAAGGGTTCGGTTGTCTCTGGGGCAGATCCATAATTTTGAAGAGCAGAATGTGGGTCTGCCGGACGGCAGGGGGCGCTCGGATCGCCGCACCTCGCCACTGGCCGGTGAGGCGGTTCTGCGCCCATTGCGTACACTGACCCTGCGCAGCAGCGGACAGTGGGACTCCCGGGAAAACAGGACACTGCGAAGCCGCAGTCAGATCCGTTTCCATACTGAGGATTTCCGCTATCTGCTGAACGCTGCGCACACGTATGATGTGACGGGTGAGCTGGAACAGAGTGATATCAGTGCCGTGGTCCCTCTGGGAAGCCAGACCAGTGCTATTGGCCGCTGGGTCTATGATCTGGAAAATGACAGTACGGCGGGTAGTCTGGCCGGTCTGGAATACACCACCTGCTGCTGGAGCATGCAGCTGGTGGCGCAACGTTACCGCACCCGTGATGACGGACTCGATTCGCGCATACTGTTCCAGATCCAGCTGCGCGGCCTGGGTGGCGGCGGCACGGCCCGTGACAATATAGCTGAGGAAATTCCCGGTTTTGAACAGCGTGAACCCTGGCGGTCCCTGCCCGGGCCGGACGAACTCCGGCGCCCGGCGAGTGCGGACTGGCCCTGAGGGGATCAATCTTGAGGTCTACATGAAGCGAACAAATTTGCCTTTCTTTTTATCCCTGCTCCTGGTCCTGGCGCTGTCTGCCGGGCCCGCGACGGCTGATCGCCAGCCCCTGGATCGGGTCATTGCCGTGGTTGAGCAGGGTGTGGTTCTGCAGTCGGAACTGGATTCACGTCTGCAGCAGATCCAGTCCCGCCTGAGGGCACAGGGCACGGCCCTGCCGCCGCGCCACGTAATGGAGCAACGGGTGCTGGACCAGCTGATCATGGAACAGGTGCAACTGCAGCGCGCGCAGCAGATGGGTATGCGGGTCAGTGATGCTGAACTGAACGAGACCATGCGTAATATTGCCGCGCGCAATGGGTACACTCTGGAGCAGTTTGAGCAG
>SLIH01000098.1 GCA_007135745.1 Halomonas sp.
CAGCAAACACCAGTGGCAGCCCGAACACCAGCAGCGCAATCGCGGGATTGACGCCAACATAGGTGCCAAACGCCATCACCATCACGCACCCGAGCCCCACCGGGCCCGTGACCCGGAATTCATGGAACTCGCTCTGCAGTCCACCGGGATTGAATAGCCGTGCCTGCCACCCTCTGGCCAGCAGCATGGAGGCAAACGCGAGCACATAGTTGAGTGCCGCAATGCTGCCAATCATCATGGTGCGGACCGTCTGCTCAAGGCCCTCACCCAGCTCTTCGGCCATTTCCGGGTTCATCTCCTGATAGACCCGGGTGCCGGTTTCCACCAGTTCATTCATGAACGCTGGTGAAAGCACAGGCACCGCCTGCCCGACAACTGCCGCGGCGACTGCCCCCGCTAGCAGGGTTCGATCCCAGGCCACGGTTTTCTGCAGGACGATGGCCATCACCACAGCCACCAGCAGGACGCTCAAAGGCGCCGGATCCCAACCCAGAATAAACCAGGCCGCTGCCGGAAACAGTGCCCAGATGCCAATATTGAGACCTTCCTTCGGGCCGAGCCTGAGCGTGACAAGCGCCACGACAGCCGCCCCAAGCCAGAAAAGGAAAGGCACCGCCATTGAAGCGGCAGCTATCCCTCCGGCGTAAAGGGGACCCCGGAGAACAAACTGGGCCAGGCGCAGCATGGTCCCTGCTCCACTGTTTCTTTAAATGTCGTGATTGTCCGTATAGGGCAACAACGCAAGATAGCGCGCGCGCTTCACGGCAGTGGAGAGCTGGCGCTGATAGCGAGCCCGGGTGCCGGTAATGCGGCTGGGAACGATCTTGCCTGTTTCCGTGATGTAGCTGCGCAGCGTGTCGAGATCCTTGTAATCGATCTCCTTAACGCCCTCGGCCGTGAAACGGCAGAACTTACGACGTCTGAAAAAACGAGCCATAAAACTTTCCTTACATTTCTGATGTGGGATTACTCGTCAGAGGCTTCCTGAGTCTCTTCCTGCTTCTCTTCCGGTTTCTCGTCCTGCGGCTCATCCTCTGCCTTGGGCTGCTCGGATGCAGGCGCAGCGCGGCGCGGACGTTCGTCGCGACGCTCTTCGCGGCTGTCCGCCGCCTTGATCGGCGAGGGTTCGGTAACGGCCTCATCCTTGCGGACCACAAGGTCACGGATGATGGCGTCGTTGAAGCGGAAGTTATGGTTGAGCTCGTCCAGAACAGCCTGGGAGCACTCGATGTTCATCAGAATGTAATGGGCCTTATGGATCTTATTGATCGGGTAGGCCAGCTGACGCCGTCCCCAGTCTTCGACCCGGTGTACGGCACCACCATCCTCGGTGACGAGCTTGGTGTACCGCTCGATCATGGCGGGCACCTGCTCGCTCTGGTCCGGGTGGACCATGGTAACAATCTCGTAATGACGCATTATTGCTCCTTTCGGTTTTAACAGCCTTCGGCGGACACAGGCCCGCAAAAAGCAAGGAGAGATTCCAGCGCTGCCTGTAATTAATGGCAGCAGCAATCAGACCCCGAAAAACGGGGACCGCACATTTTATGCTTCGGTGGAGCAGGATGCAAACGGGAATGGGGCAAGGAGCCATCGCAGGGTGCGGCGAGTATGGGGAACCGTATCAGGGTTCGCCGATTACCGATCAGAGTGCCTTCAAGCGCTGGCGGCGGGCTTCGAAGAGGCAGACGCCGGTGGCGACGGAGACATTAAGGCTGCTGACCATGCCGGCCATGGGGAGCTTGCCGAGCTGATCGCAGTGTTCGCGGGTCAGGCGGCGCATGCCCTTTCCTTCTGCTCCCATGACGATGCCCAGCGGGCCCGTGAGGTCGAGATCATAGAATGACGCCTCGGCCTCACCCGCCGTGCCCGCAAACCACATACCCTGCTCCTGGCACTGGCGCATGAAACGGGCAAGATTGGTTACCCGGACAACCGGCACGGACTCAGCGGCGCCACTGGCCACCTTGATGGCTGCCGGGCTCAGTGGCGCGGAACGGTCCCTGGGAACCACAATGGCGTCAACGCCCGCGGCATCGGCCGTGCGCATACAGGCACCAAGATTATGCGGATCGGTGATGCCATCGAGAATGAGAAGAAATGGCGGGTGCTGCGCATGGGCAAGGCGCTCAAGCAGATCGGCCTCGCTGGGCTCCCGCGCACCCTTCACATGGGCAATCACCCCCTGGTGAACACCGCCTTCGGACAGTTCGTCCATTTTCCTGCGCGCCATGGACTCAACAGGCACGCCCAATTGATCAGCCAGCTGGCGAACTTCGCCGTGACGGCGGTCTTCACGTCCCTGCAGAAACTGCAGCTTGATAACACGCTCGGGATGCTGCTCAAGCAAGGCCTTCACAGCATGCCAGCCGAATACCAGCCGTTTTGCCACGCCAGGCTCCTTCCTTAATTCCTGCGACGCCGGGAGCGAGGCTTTTTCTTGCCAGCCCCCTCTTTTTTCTGGTCTTTCTGGTCGCCACCCTTAACCTGAGCCGAGGCGTTACGACCCTCGCCCTTGGAACGCTTTTTCCCGCCACGGCTGCGAGAGCGCCCCCCTTCGCTGAGCTGCTCTTCCAGTTCCAGATCGATCTTGCGATCATCCAGATCGACACGGACGACCCGCACCCGTATTTCATCGCCAAGCCGGAAGGTCCGTCCCGTGCGCTCACCGATCAGGGTGTGGCGGATGCGATCAAAATGGTAGAAATCGCCACTCAACGCGGAAATATGCACCAGCCCCTCGGTATAGACACCCGCCAGTTCGACAAAGAAGCCGAAGCCGGTGACCGAGGCAATAACACCGTCGTAAACCTCGCCAACGCGATCCTTCAGGAACTCACACTTGAGCCATGCCTCAACGTCGCGGGTTGCCTCGTCGGCACGCCTTTCGGTCATCGAGCAGTGTTCCCCCAGCTGCTGCATGCGCGCTTCCGTATAGGGATAGCGGGCCAGCTCCTGAATGGGCACGTCCGAGGGGACCACGGTCCTGGCCTTGGCCTGGCTGCCAAAAAGCGCCTTGAGGTTTTCGATGGCGCCCGATTTCGCCTTCTTGTGAATCACGGATTTGATCCC
>SLIH01000441.1 GCA_007135745.1 Halomonas sp.
ATCAGGGGGTGTACCGGATCACGATTGATCAGGCGTTTCCGGAGGTTATCCGCCTCTGTGGCGAGCTGCGGGAGGAAGGCACCTGGATTACACCCGATATGGAGCTGGCCTATTGCCGCCTGCATGAGTTGGGCTATGCCCATTCGTTCGAAGCCTGGGATGAGGACGGAACACTTGCCGGTGGCCTCTATGGGGTTGCTCTGGGGCGGTGTTTCTTTGGTGAATCCATGTTCAGCCGCCGACGCGATGCCTCCAAGGTGGTGTTCGTTCATGTTGCCGGCAATCTGCAGCAATGGGGCTATCGTATAATGGATTGCCAGGTGGAAAACCCCCACCTGCTGAGAATGGGCGCAGGCCTTATTCCACGCAGTGAGTTTTTGACTATAATCAGAAACAACGTTCACGAACAGCCGGCACACGACCCGTGGCGCCCGACTTGGCACTGGCGGAGGGAGACCTCTCCATGAGCAGCCTGAAAACGCTGATTTTCTTCGCCACACCCGAGCATCCCTGCAGTTATCTGGATGATCGCCAGGCCACCACGATGTTCGTGGATCCCCGCGCCCATGTAGACCGAAGTCTTTATACCCAGCTTACCGAACTCGGCTTTCGCCGCAGTGGCTCCCATTACTATCGTCCCCACTGTCGCGGCTGCAATGCCTGTATCCCGGTACGGATTCCGGTTGAGCGGTTTGAACCCAACAGAAGTCAACGACGGGTCTGGAAACGCAACGACGACCTGACACTGGACGTCACGCCCGTTCGCTTTGACGAGGAACTCTTCGCCCTCTATGAACGCTACGTGAACGAGCGCCACTTTGACGGCGACATGTACCCGGCCAGCCGGGAGCAGTTCAACTCGTTTCTCGTGGAGGGCTGCATTGAGGGCTTCTTTCTGGAGATGCGGCTTGAGGGCCGGCTGATCGGGCTGGCGGTTGTGGACCTGCTTGATCGCGGGCTTTCAGCAATTTACACGGTGTTCGATCCGGATGAGGATCGCCGCAGCCTGGGCACGCTGGCGATTCTGTGGCAGATCGAGGAAGCAACAAGGCGCGAGCTGCCCCACGTTTATCTGGGCTACTGGATCCGCCAGTGCCGCAAGATGAATTACAAGACCAATTTCCGGCCGCTGCAGCAGTTGCTCCGAGGGCGGTGGCACGATCTCATCGCTTAGTGCCGGAACAGCCATGGCCGCATCCTACAGATGCGGATTTTACACAGTTTCGTAGGATGTGGTGAACGCAGTGAACCGCATCGGGGATGGTGCGGTCTGCTGGTGCGGTTCGCTGCCTACGTTCCTGAGTCGCCTATAAGCAGGCTCCCAAACGGTAAATGACAGGCCAAAGATCAAATCTACCTTGCGACTTGTAACTCGCAACTTGTAACTCCCAAACACCCCACTTTGCCTCTTGTCCATATTTCAGGCAAAATTGCGCGATCTTTCGGCCGTGCCCGGACGATGTCCGTTGAAACCTGCGGGGATCGTACGCATATAGAACGTCGAATAACCAGACAGCACCAACATACTGATTGAAATTTTCATTGATAGAGACGGAGTGAGAACTGAATGGCAAAGTCAGATGCAGTCGAAATGGAAGGCGTGATTATTGATACCCTTCCCAACACCATGTTCCGGGTGGAACTGGAAAACGGCCACACTGTCACTGCCCATATTTCCGGCAAAATGCGCAAGAACTACATCCGCATTCTGACCGGCGACAAGGTCAAGGTTGAACTGACCCCCTACGACCTGAGCAAGGGTCGCATCACCTACCGTTACCGCTGATCCGGATCCGCCCGGCGGGCAAAAAAATGCCCCGGGGCGGTGATCCCCCGGGGCAAATCGACGCTACTGCTCCCTTCACACGACAGGCCTAACTAACCCTTAACCAACCGGTTCAGGCTCTTCGGCCTCGAATTCGAAGGTCAGGTCGTCATCCTTGAGCTTGACGTTGACCTCGCCACCACCTTCAGACAGGCGCCCAAAGAGTATTTCCTCGGCCAGCCCTTTCTTGATTTTTTCCTGAATCAGGCGGCTCATGGGGCGTGCGCCCATGTTTTCATCATACCCGTGTTCCGCCAGCCAGAGTTTGGCTTCGTCGTCCACGTGCAGCACCACCTGCTTCTCATCCAGCTGCGCCTGCAGCTCGGTGAGGAACTTGTCCACCACGTGCGTGATGACTTCCGGGCTGAGCGCGGAGAAGTGGATGATGCCATCCAGCCGGTTACGGAACTCTGGCGTGAAGGTCTTGTTAATGACCTCCATGCCATCGGAGCTGTGATCCTGGCTTGCGAAGCCAATGGAGCGCCGTGTCAGAACCTCCGCGCCGGCGTTCGTGGTCATGACCAGGATGACGTGCCGGAAGTCCGCCTTGCGGCCGTTGTTGTCCGTCAGCGTACCGTGGTCCATGACCTGCAGCAGCAGGTTGAACACTTCCGGGTGCGCCTTTTCGATCTCGTCCAGCAGCAGTACGCAGTGCGGATGCTTGTTGACCTCTTCGGTCAGCAGCCCGCCCTGGTCGTAGCCGACATAGCCGGGCGGCGCACCGATCAACCTTGAAACAGTGTGGCGCTCCATGTACTCGGACATGTCGAAACGCACCAGCTCAATGCCCAGCAGTTTGGCCAGCTGACGGGTGACTTCGGTCTTGCCCACCCCGGTAGGACCGGCAAAGAGGAAAGCCCCCTCCGGCTTTTCCGGTGCCTTGAGTCCGGCCCGAGCCAACTTGATGGCTGTGGACAGGGATTCGATGGCTTCGTCCTGGCCGAAGACGGTCATCTTCAGATCCCGCTCGATGTTGCGCAGCAGGTCTTTGTCGGACGAGGACACGCTCTTCGGTGGGATCCGCGCAATGGCGGCCACCACATCCTCGATCACGGATTCGTTAATGACCTTGCGCCGCTTGGAAACGGGCAGCAGCTGCTGCCGCGCACCGGCCTCGTCAATGACGTCGATGGCCTTGTCCGGCAGGTGGCGATCCGTGATGTAGCGACCCGCCAGCTCCGAGGCCACGCGCAGGGCCTTGTCGGTGTATTTCAGGTCATGGTGTTTTTCGAAATGG
>SLIH01000310.1 GCA_007135745.1 Halomonas sp.
AACAACGAACTCTTCACCACCAAAACGGAAAACCCTGTCACTGCGGCGGGTGTGAGTCGAGATCAACTTGACGAACTCCTGGAGAATTCTGTCGCCCATGGCATGGCCATGTCGGTCATTTATATCCTTGAAATAGTCCATGTCCAGCATCAGAAGGCCGTGGGGTCTCCCGCCTCGCTGGAAATCCGCCAGAGCGATCTCCAGTTCCTCCTCCAGGCGACGCCGGTTGGCGGCCCCGGTTAGGGGGTCGATGGTGGCGAGTTCCTCCAGCTGTTTCGCCTGCAGGCTGGTGCGTGAAGCGAAGGCAAAAGAAAAGACGCCGACAACCAGGGTCGTCACAGCAAAAGAGGTGAGCTCCTCAGGGGAATACCCCATCTGATTCCCCAGAAAAAGATTGCCCGTCATGAGGATAAACGTGACAACGATGCCCATAGGAATCGGGGCAAGGAAATAGGCCGCCAGTATGCAGACATAATTCCAGAAAAGCCCCACTGCGCCCGCCAGGTGGGAGACAGCCAGCACGCCCATGGTCGTGATGGTGACAAGTATGATTCCGGCCCAGTAGGTTCTGCCCGTGAACCATGAATAACCCAGCACGGCAATAAGCGCAAAGACCAGCAGGCTGTCCACAATGCCCATGGCCATATCCCCTTCCATGAACCGGTACACCGCGAAGGGGCCGATGGCCAGAATCGCCGGAATACAGAACAGGGCAATCAGGGAGAGCTTCATATCCTGGCGCAGGCGTTTGAGCATGATAGGTGCTGCTCCGATGGGTTGAATTGCTATCTTTTCAATATAGTTCATCTGCGCCACATGTCCCGTTTCCACACAATAACTTACGTTGTCTGTAATTGGCTCTCGTGTAATAGTCCCGGAGAGGTTTTACGGTTGTTGCCGGGGTCTTTGAATGATGGCTGTCTTTGTTCGCACGCCCCTGGGATGGTCGGGCCCAGCCAGGATTTTATGGCTGGCTGCTTTGGTCATCACGCCAGTCGGGTGCTCCAATACGATTCGTATTCAGGATTCGCCGGAAAACCCCGTTTCCCTGGTGATGGTTGATCACGGCCGTCATCCAAGCCTTATGATTCCCGAGGGAGAGGGCGGAATTCGATATACCTGGGGTGAGTGGCGTTGGTATGCCCATAATGAAATAGGTGTTCTAAGGGGGCTGAATGCCGTTTTCTGGCCCACCCAGGCAACGCTTGGCCGATACCATTTTGAGCAATGGCCGGAGAGGGGAGCCAGTGCCTATATCATTCCAGAGGGTTACCGGGAGTTATTGATTCTTGAGGTGGAACAAGAGAAGGCGAGATCATTGAAAGATCGATTGGAGGGGGTGTTTGAGGAGGGTGCCGAGCAGGCGCGCGTCTATAATCCGGTCTATCGACTCGAATTCGTGCCGCTGGAGGAGAATTACTGGGTCTTCAACCAATCCAATCAGCGCATGATCAGCTGGCTGCGTGAGTTGGGCCTGGAGGTTCGGGGGCCCGGCCTGTACTCGAACTGGCGCCTTATTGAGGATGACACCGAATGAATGGGGAGCAGCGGGCGCTTGTTCTGTCCACCGTAATGGCTTTTCTGTTGGGGCTGGTCGGTTTGACGCTGGCGATTATGACGGGCTCCCAGGCGGTGTTGCTGGATGGCCTGTTCAACCTGATCTATTTCCTTTTCGGGCTAGTTACTCTCAGGGTGGCCAGGCTTGTGGCCCAGCCCGACTCTGAAAAATACCCGTTCGGATACGGCTATTTTGAGTCACTGGTCAATGCGGGGAAGGGGCTGCTGATTCTGGGGGTTTCTCTCCTGGCACTGGGAGACTCCCTGGTGGTTCTTTTTGCAGGGGGGCGAGAGATCGTTGCTCACCTGGCGATCATCTACGCGCTTTTTGCCAGCATTGTAAGTGCGGCGACCCTGATGCTGCTCGCACGGTTCCGCCACCGAACCCATAGCCCCCTGGTGGACGCGGATTATGAAAACTGGCGCATCAACACGGTTATTTCCGTATCGGTACTCGGTGCTTTTTGTGTCATTCCTCTGGTTCGTTGGATGGGGCAGCCTCAGTTGGCGCCGCTGGTGGATCCTCTGTTGGTCGCGGGGGTTGTGCTGCTGTTCTGTGTGGGGGCGCCTGCCCGGATGGCCCTGCGAGCGGTTAAGGAGCTGCTGAATCGCGCGCCCCCTCGCCGTATACGCCGACCGGTAACGCGGGCGGTAGATGAGGTGTTGCGCTCACTGCCGGTGCAGGAGCGGGTGATCCGCATGGTAAAACCGGGGCGTACCCTCTACGTGTCACTTTACGTTGTGTTGCCGGTGGATTTCAGGGCAGCGGATATAGCGGCCATGGATCGCATCAGGGCCGAGCTGGATGAGCATATACGGAAGGTTTACCCGCGGCTTGTACTGGATGTAGTGTTTACTGGTGACCGGCGTTGGGTTGTGCCCGGCACGGGGCTTGAATTGAAGGGGAAACCAGAAGGAGATCACTCATGAACAACGGATGGAGCAGGGTGCTTGCGGCGGCACTGACGGTGAGCCTGGCTGGTGGGGTGGTTGCCGGGGATGAGCGCAGCCTGCGCAGTGAGTACATAAACTTCAATCTGGTGAAAGTTGCGGACGGGCTGAGTCACCCCTGGGCCGTGGCGTTTCTACCCGATGGACGTTACCTGGTCACGGAGCGTGGTGGAGAACTCAAGCTGATTGACGGTGGGGAAGCGACCGGGCTCGGCAATGTTCCCGAAGTGGCCGTCAATAATCAGGGTGGGCTCCTGGATGTCGTGTTGCACCCCGACTATGAGGATAATGGATGGATCTACCTGACCTACGCGCGTTCCTCGGATGAAGGGGGCACCAAGGCCGCACTGGCCAGGGCACGACTGGACGGTGACAGCCTGGTCGATGTGGAAGAGGTTTTTGCCCAGGATCGTGCTTCCTCGCCGGGCAGGCACTATGGTTCACGTCTTGCCTGGCTGTCGGATGGTACTCTGTTGATGAGCATTGGTGATCGCGGTGCGGAACCGAAACGGGCTCAGGATACGATGGACCATGCCGGTACGCTTCTGCT
>SLIH01000448.1 GCA_007135745.1 Halomonas sp.
TCGCCCTGGCCATCCAGGCCCTGCTTCTCCAGCCTCCGGTCGATGTCCGAGTCACTGATGTCGGTCATGCCCCAGCCGATCTGACCGCCAATGTACCAGCGGTGATCTACCGGAAACGCAGTCAAATATTCAGACGCCGGCTCCCGGATTACACTGCGAAGCGATATCGATAACGACGATCGCCTGATTCTGGAAGTGGCTGACGAAGGTGTCGGACTGGATGACAGTAAGGCTCAGGAGCTGTTTCGGAAATATGTTCGGGGGCAGCATACCGGCACTGTCAGCGGTACGGGCATGGGGTTATACATTGTACAGCGCATCGTGGCGTTACACGGCGGTGAACTCAGCGTGAAGTCCCGACCGGGCGCGGGCAGCACTTTTCGTGTGGCTATTCCGGAGCGCTAACCCAGGAGTCTGCCCGACACTCAATCGCTGACAATTCGATTTACGGAGCTGATCTCGGCCCCGTTCCAAATCATTTCGTAATGTGCGCTCTGGACCATGGCGGTCACGTTGCGTGGTGTGAAAAGCCCCCAGCAGGTTGCCCCAGGATTGCGTGCCGATAGATACGCCACGCCTTCGACACCGGCCTTTCGCAGCCGCGCACCCAAAATCCGGGCGTCCGCGTAGCTGTCTGGGGAATGCACAGGATGGTCCTGCCCCAGAACCCGGGTATCATGCAGCAGGCTCGGCCCAAAAGCGCCCTTCAGCCCCCGAAAAACCAGTCGATCATAGTGCAATCCCTGAACGCGGCGCCAATAGAGGTCCTGGTGAAACCGTACTTCAGACAGCGCTGTTTCCATGTTTTCAGCAAGGTAAAGCACACCAAAACTTCCATCACTGAAACGGCTTCCATCAGGATTAACGTGCGTGAATGGTGCAACGGCAGCGGTGCAGCCCTGAATCCCGAAGGGAATTTCCTCACTCGGCAAGCGATTGAGGTTACCCGCTTTATTGAGGAGTCTGGGATTCGTCCTGGCCTGAAGTTCATACAGAGCCTGAAACTCATCCTCGTCAGCCACATCGTCAAAGAGACTGATGGGCGGAAACTTTGATGGAATCAGCCGATTGCCTTCCTGGGCATCCAGTTTCCGCAGTTCGCCTTCCCGGCCACTCATCCCCAGCCTCCGCCGCGCAGCGCATCGATTCGGCTGTGGGTTTCATAAAGGGCACCGAAATTGCCGCTTGCAATGATCTCCAGCGGTGTTGCTCCATTGAAGAACGGATTCTGATTCGGCATCGACATGAAACCGTAGACGTTATCGGGGTTGTCGAAAACAATCCGCAAGGCGGCGTGAATATTGAGCAGGTAGCTCAGCCGCTCCAGTTGGTCATTGTTAAGCTTCGCGGATGTAGGGTCCGCCCGGTACTTATGGTACGCGGACCGGGAAATCTGCAGGATGTTCAAAATCTGCTCCCGGTTACACCCCCACTTGTCCAGGATATTGAACACGGCCTTAAGTCCCACGCCGCCAATATTGCGTGTTGCACCATCACTGCTTTTAGCTGCTGTGTTTTGCATGCTCATTGCCCCAGCCACCCTTCTCATAGTCCTATGATAGACTTTTTCGGTCACAAAATCCATGCATGGACACCATCAAAGGTCCGGTACCTGTGTGGGAACCTGCCCCAACCTTGAATCGCCCGCGAGACAGGCTCTTACATCAGGGCTACGGATTTGATGAGTGCGTAGACGGATTGGCCGGTTTGCAGGCCCAGCCGCTCCACGGCTGAACGGGTGACTTCCGCCAGCAGTAGCTGGCCGTCTCTCAGGCGGGTCGATACCAGTACGCGGTAATCATCCAGGGCGTCGATGCGCTCAATGGTGGTCCGGAGGTGGTTCTGGATGCTGATGTGTTCTGGGTCCTGGGTTGCGAGGCTGACGTCCCGTGCGAGAATCCGCAGGCGGGCGCGTCTGCTTGTGGATACGCCATCCCGGGCATGGACCCAGAGACGTACGTCTCCGGAATCAAAAGGGGCAAGTCTGTGGGCCTCGGCAGCGCCAATCCGGCCTTCCAGTACCGAGGCGGCGCCCTCGTCCACAAACAACGGCGAATCCGGGCGTGCCAGGGCCTCTTTCAGGGTTTCCGTGCGCTCGATACAGCCCTCGCCCATGAAAACCACCCGGTCGGCCATGCGTTCCACTTCGTCTGACGCATGGCTGACCATGATGATCGGTACATCGGCCTCGGACGCGAGGCGCACGAGAAACGGCATGATTTCCCGCTTGGTCTGAGTGTCCAGCGCGGCCAGGGGCTCATCCAGAAGAAGCAGTTGCGGACTGGCCAGAAGCGCCCTGCCGAGCGATACCCGCTGACGCTGGCCACCGGAGAGCTGATCGATCGAACGCTCCAGAAGATCGCCTATTTCAAGCAGTTCGGCGACCGTCGAAAGATCCAGGCGGCGCAGGTCGCTGGGCGTTCGTTTATACCCGTAAAGAAGGTTGCCTTTTACGGAAAGATGCGGGAGCAGGCTGTGTTCCTGGAATACCAGCCCGATCCGGCGTCGGCTCACGGGCAGAAAATCCCTGCCTTGTTGCCAGATCTGGTCCCGGAAGCGCACTTCAGCACCTGGAACCCGGTCAAGGCCCGCAATAATCCGGATCAGGGAGGTTTTCCCGCAGCCGGAGCGGCCAAAAAACGCGGTAACGCCCTCTGCCGGCAACTCGAGATCCACATCGAGGGTGAACCGCCCTCGCCTCATGTGCGTGGAAACCGCCAGCGTCATACCTTCACCACCTGAAAACGCCGATTAACGCTGTAAACGATGAACAGCACCAGGAAGGAGAACACCAGCAGCATCAATGACAGGCGATGCGCGGATTCGTAGTTCATGGCCTCGGCGTGGTCGTAAATCAGAACTGAAAGCACCTTGGTTTCTCCCGGAATGCTGCCACCGAGCATAAGAATGACGCCGAACTCGCCGATGGTGTGGGCAAAGGTCAGTGTTGCTGCCAGGACGAACCCGCCCCGGGTCAGTGGAAGAACAACGGTCCAGAAGCGATCGATCACCCCGGCACCAAGGGAATCCGCAACTTCTATGGGGCGCCTGCCAA
>SLIH01000265.1 GCA_007135745.1 Halomonas sp.
ACCCGGCTCAGCATGCCACCAAAAACCCGGTCAACCAGAAAAAGTGCGCCACCGATGGGAGGCGCCGCACCAAAAAGCACCGCCGCCAGAGGCAGGTTCTGCGTAACCGGAAGCACAACCACCAGACGCATATCGAGTGTTTCATCCATCAGGTCGGCATCACCGCTCATCCGAAACCCGCCGGAGGGTGCCCGGATCACAACTTCCGGGTCCAGCGTGAGGGTTCCATCATGGATAACGGCACGCCCCTCAATCCTTTCGAAAGGAATACCCGCTTCATAGAGGTCGGAAAAATCCAGGCGCAGGCGACGCCATATCGTGTCGGTATTCAACAGGCCGAAAACCCGAAACAATTGAGCCGCCTCGGTTTCTTCCTCGATGGTTCCATCTTCAAATACAAAGTCGAGAGAGCCGCGCGCATCACCAAGACGAAACTGCATGGGCAGGCCAGGCCAGGTGAGGTTCAGCGCCACATCGGTGGAGTCACTGCGCAGGGGAACCCCCTGCTCCAGAAACGCTTCAAGAGCCTTGATGCTTCCACCATCCAGTCGCCCCTCAAGGCGGGTTCGCAGCCGACCTTCGCTGTCCGGCTCTGATATCATGTCCCCGGTCAGCAACAGCTCCTGAAGCGTTACGCGGATTTCCCGGATTTCCAGCCTTTCCTCGAAACTGCGTACTTTCAACTCCCAACTTCCGAAGGACTGCTCGCCACTGCCCAGGTCATCAATCACGATATCCAGCGGTGGCCAGTTGACGACGCCCTCCGGGAGGGCCTCATCGGGAACCTCCGAAGGAGCCAGGCCGAACTCTTCCGTATCGGTTTCTTCTCGCTCCGGGAACGACAAGTGACGGAAATGGACCTTCACTGCATCCCCTGAATCTGCAGGCTTGTGGATATCGCCATCAAGGCGCTCTCCCTCAAGGGAAAGCCTCCAGCCCCCGGCCTGAGACGGAATCAACTGTGCATCGACAGCCCCGAAGACACGACCCTGAGCACGAAGCTCCTCCAACGAAAGAGTCACATGGGGAACAGCCCCCTCCAACCCGGCTGATGCACCCTCCTCGGGTTCTGCAGGAGGTTGCCAATCCTGAATGGCTGCATTCCATGCATCCACATCAAGTCTCGGAACTTTGCCTGAAACGAAAAAACCAGGGTCCTGCGGGAGAGCCGTGGACTGCGCATCAAGGCGTATACTGCCACGCTCCAGAGCGCCATCACGCATGCCGAAATGAAAGGCAAACAGGGGCGCCCAATGCCCGTTGATCCGAAGGCTGCCATCCTGAGCCGGATCCACCGCGACGCTGAGCGACTGAGCATCGTCGGCGGAAATACTCAGAGGCTCTGGCCAGCCGGAATCGATACCGTCCATGTCTGCGTCAATTCGAAGCAGGGGCTGCTCCTGCTCCAGCGGGCTCATTCGTGCGACATAGGCACTGCTTCCCGACAACCCGGGGAGCGGACGACCGGCCCAATCCGCCAATGCAGCGACAGAAACACGCCCCTCCTGCGTCAACGTCAGGGACTCATTCGCTGGATCATCCACCCGGATACGCACTGGCTCGCCGAGAAAACGCGCTGACAGATTTTCGCCGGAAAACCCTTCTCTCGAGTCAAAAGCCAGTGAGCCTTCAACCGCCTCCCAGAGCAGGCCGGCCGGCTGGTAACTGAGGCGGGCGTCCTCGGTATCAAGCGAGAACACCACTTCCGGAGGTGACTCTGTTTCAGGCGTTATTCCCAGTCTCAGCCGCACGACGGAGGGGCCTGCCAGGCTCAGATCGTTAACCCAAGTCCCCAGGATCTCCGGCAGAGGGCTCTGCTCACGCCAGACATCCGGCAGGACCTGGCCCTGGCGATGTGCCGCCGTATTGATGTCAATCCTGACACCATCCGGCGACGGCGCCACCTGAACCTGACTCGGGTCAACCTCTACCTCCCCTACCGTGCCCCTCTCCAAATCGATCAGAGCACGGGCGTTCTGGCCACGAACCTTCCCGTTGGCGTTATGCAACAGGGGCCAGTCATCATGATATTTCAGCTCGGCATCTTCAAAACGATAAATGTAGGACGATGTGAAAGAGCGGTTCTCCTGCTCCGGTTCAATACTGCCATGACCATAATACCAGCCCTCAGCCAAGGCACCGGGGCCGATACGTTGGCTGAGAAAATCATGGAGCCCTTGCGGCAGCAGCCGGTCCGGGACGAACGAAGAAATCATCGCGGTATCACCGTTCGCCACGCCGACCCTGAGGGACAGCATGTCTTCATCTTCCGGACGCAATCGGACCCGAAAAGCGCCGTTGATGTAAGCTCCGTCGCCATAACGGGCAGAGAGGTTGCTGGAATGGATGACCAGCCCTTCTGAAGTCAACTGCCAATCAACACTTCCCCCCAGAGTAGCCAGCTCCCAGTCCATCGAATAAAGCTGGGGGAAGCCCAGACGAGCAGGTCCTGGCGCCAGTTGAACCCGTCCACCCTGTTCATTGACGCTAATGAAGCCAGACAGACCTGAAGCCTCCGGCGCACCCGCATGGGGTTGTACGGCCACGTCGTCGAAATCAGCCTGTAGCCGCCAGGGACCTTCATCCCCCAACAACAGATCCAGACGCAGGATCCGGCCCTCCGGGGCAAAATTCGCAAGCTCCTGATGGACGCGGGCCGGAAGCA
Organism: Halomonas sp.; assembly: GCA_007135745.1. GTDB lineage: Bacteria > Pseudomonadota > Gammaproteobacteria > Pseudomonadales > Oleiphilaceae > Halospina. The sequence goes on from SLIH01000265.1 coordinate 2,666, forward strand.
CATCACTCGCCATCAGCAATCGGGCAAGCGGCCCTGTCTCCAGCTCATCCAGCTTAAGACGCAATTTGTCTTCGGAACGCTCCAGTTCTGCGGACACGGGAGGGCTCTCACTACCCGCCCAGCGGTAACTGAGCCCTGTGAGACTGGCCCGCCAGCCCTCGTCATTTCTCACCCAGCCGACTCGCATCTTCAGATCCTCCACCGGATCCAGCAAACGGCCCTGTGACTGGAGCTGAAGAAAGGGGGCATCAAGCTCCGCGAGCGCACGAACGGGGCGACCATCATCGAATTCAAACCATCCCCGCGCATCGGCATCAACGCCGTCCACTCGCAGATTCTGCCAGTCATACCGGCGCAACAAGGCATCAAAAAGGCGGCCCGAAGAAAGA
>SLIH01000144.1 GCA_007135745.1 Halomonas sp.
AGAGTTCCTTGTGCTTCTCGAACACGTCCTTGAAATACACGGTTACGGCATGTCCAAAAACGATGGGGTGCGAGACCTTCATCATGGTTGCCTTAACGTGCAGTGAAAACAACAGACCCGCACGGCGCGCGCCTTCCAGCTCCTCTTCCAGGAACTGACGGAGCTGGCGCACACTCATGAACATCCCATCAATCACGTCGCCTGCCTCCACCGGAACACTCTTCTTCAGAACGGTGGTCGTGCCGCTTTTCCCGGCAAGCTCAATCCGCAGGTCCGCATCGTCTTTGACGATGGTGGATTGCTCACTGTGGTAAAAATCCCCCTGGCGCATGTGGGCCACGTGGGTGCGTGATGCCTGGCTCCATTTGCCCATCGAATGCGGGTGCTTCTTCGCATATTCTTTGACGGCGCGGGAGGCGCGTCGATCCGAGTTACCCTGACGCAGCACCGGGTTTACATTACTTCCGAGCACTTTGGAGTAGCGTTCCTTCAGTGCTTCCTCTGCTTCCGTCTTGGGATTTTCGGGGTACTCCGGCAAGGGATATCCCTGTTCCTGCAGCTCTTTTATCGCCGCCCGCAGCTGTGGAACCGATGCACTGATGTTCGGTGTCTTGATGATGTTGGCTTCCGGTCTGCGGGTCAGCTCCCCCAGCTCGGCCAGCGAATCCCGTACCCGCTGTTCTTCGCTCAGATATTCGGGAAAGAGGGCAAGAATCCGCGAAGCCAGGGAAATATCGCTGGGCTCAACCTGGATTCCGGCGGCGGTTACGAAGGCATTGACGATGGGAAGGAAGGAATAGGTCGCAAGCGCTGGCGCCTCGTCTGTTTCGGTGTAGATGATTTTGCGTGTGTCAGCTGTCATTTTGTCCTCGACTGCGGCTGATGGAGATAGGGATAACAGGGGGTCCGGAAAAGGATCGAGGTCTTAACGGTCCCCCAGGGCGCCACCCTCGTTGGTGGCGGATACCGGTTGTTCATTGTGAGGTAATCTACCATTTTTGCCATGAGAATTGGTCAAAACCGTTGAAATTAATCCCCGCCGGGGCACCTACAGACACTTACAAACGGTCTCATTTAGTTGCCTTTCATATCGTGTAGGCTCCCCATTATTGCCTATACTTTGGGCAGATACCCATTGCTCGAAGGAATGACGTGACTTCTCCAGCCCGCTCCCAACGAAGTCACCTGACCCGGTGGATAACGGGGCTTCTCTTGCTGCTCGCCCTGCTGCTATCCACCCAGGGTCACGGCAGAGAAGGCGTTGTACGAATTACCGAGGGAACGGAGCACGTTGCGCTCAGCAGCCAGGCGCTTTTCCTTGAGGACGAACTGGGGCAGTACCTGCCCGAGCAGGTGCTGTCCGGGGAACTCGATGAGTTTTTCTTCAGCGTGGAGTCCGAAAGGGCCAATTTTGGCTTTACCGATTCCGTCTACTGGAAACGCTTCACTCTGGATTTCCGAAGCCGTGGTGATGATCAGGCGCGTCAATGGTGGATCAAGGGCAACTACCCGCTACTGGACCAGGTCGACGTCTTTCTCCCCGATGGAGAGGGCGGCTTCAGAACCATTGAACTGGGGGATGACCGCCCACAGGACAACAATGCTCTTAATATTCCCTACCCTGTTTTTCTGGTTGAAACGCCTGGCGACCAACCGGTGGATGTTCTCATCCGGGTGGAAACAGACAGCTCCAAACAGATCGGCTTCGATCTCTATTCCGACAATGCTCTGGGAAAGCACCTGCTCGAATGGGGGCTGATCTCTGGCGCCTTCTACGGCGTGATGCTGATTATGGCGCTGTACAACCTTTTCATATTTTTCTCCATTCGCGATCGGGCTTACCTCTATTACGTGCTCGGGATCAGCTCGTTCATCCTCGCCCAGGCATCGCTCGACGGCCTTCCGTGGCTGTTCCGGATCACCGAGGATCCCGTCTGGTATGACCGCAGCCTACCCATCATGATGAATATGACCTGGATCTGGCTGTTGGCCTTCTCCCGATCTTTCCTGCAGACACGGGTTACAGCCCCATTCATTGATCGGGTCATTCTCTTTCTGAGCCTGGCTGCCGGGTGGTTTTTCCTGACCAGCTTCTGGGCGGATTACAGCACCTCCATTGCCATTGCCACACGGGCAACCTTCATTTTCTCGCTGACCCTGGCGCTGATCGGGCTGGTCCTCTGGAGACGCGGCAATCGGCTGGCCCGCTATTATACCTTCGCCTGGACCACCTACATGGCAGGCGTACTGATGTATATGCTGTACGTTTTCAATATCACCGAATACCACGTCCTGGTTGTCAACGGGGTGGCCGTCGGCGCGTTCTGCAACGTCCTTCTCCTGGGGCTGGCACTGGCGGACCGGATCAACATGCAGAAACGTGAAACCGACGCTGCTCGCCATCGGGCCCTGCTCGCAAAACAGGAGGCACAACAAGCGCATGCCCGCTCCCAGGAACACCTTCGGCGTTTCCGGCAACTCTATGACAATGCCGCAGAAGGCATCTTTCAGTGCACTCTGGATGGCCGCTTCCTGAGCGCGAACCCATCCCTTGCCGCAACCTTTGGCTATGACTCACCCGAGGACCTGATCACGAACGTGCGCGATATCGCCAATGACTGCTATGCCAACCCACAGGATCGCGAGCATTTTGAACAGGAACTGATTGAAAAGCAGCGCGTGATCGAGTTCGAGTCAGAGTATATCCGCAAGGATGGCTCACGCTTCTGGGGTAGCAGCTCTGCCCACCTTGCCTACGATGCGCAGGGAAATCCCGCCTACCTCGAAGGTTCTTTGATCAACATTTCCGAGCGCAAGGAAAAGGAAAAAGCGGAACGGGAGCGACAGGCAGCCCAGGCATCCGCCCAGGCAAAAAGTGATTTCCTTGCCAACATGAGTCATGAAATCCGCACCCCCATGAACGCAATACTTGGTTTCAGCGACCTGGCGCTGCGCACGGATCTCAATACCAAACAACGCGGATATATCCAGAAGATTGAGCATGCCTCCACCGCGCTGCTGGGCATCATCAACGACATTCTTGATTTCTCAAA
>SLIH01000325.1 GCA_007135745.1 Halomonas sp.
AGACCTCGATTACGCCGAAGCCATCAGCCGCCTAACCCAGCAGAATTTTGTTCTTCAGGCCGCACAGCAATCCTTTGCCCAGATTTCGCGTTTGTCGCTCTTCGACAGTCTGTAAGGGGGTGGGGTAACGGAAGTTGATAAGGCAAATAGTGAGCACAGGTTCTCGTTGCGGGATGCAGGTTTGAGCTAGACTCAAAGAGCCTTTTCAACCTTCAAGGAATGAAAATTATGCAGTATTTCATTTCAGTACCCCGAGCTTTTCTGTGCTTTGCGCTTTGTCTCCTGATTGCCTCTCCGCTCGTTGGCTGCGGTAGTGGCAGCAGTAGCGACAGTGGTGATGAGGCAGACGCTTCAACGTCGATCTCCAATGTGATCTCTACCTCCGATTTTGGCCGCATTTCGTTGTCCTGGGAGGGGGGCGCGTCCGCTGATGTCATCTATTCCGCTGATCCTGATTGCGACTGGGACAACTACAGTCTGTGCAATGACAGTGATCTGCTTGTTGGCCAGGAGAGTGGGTTCGTGCTCGATGGGACTCAGGTTACGCCCGGCGTCGGGTATTACTTTGTCGCCGAGTCAGGCGGTGAACGCAGTGAGGTTGTGGCGGCAACAGCCTGGACCCCCGGATTGGAGGACAATGCCATCGACATGGCCGTTCACGAAGATGTGTTGTATGTGGGTGGAAGCTTTGGTTACGCCATGCCGGGCACGCTCCATGGCATGATCCTGGAACCCGAGGTCAGTCGTCTTTATGGCGTCTTGCAGAACGTTAATGATGACATCCTTGCCGTGGTGGCTGATGGCCGTGGCGGCTGGTTTATCGGGGGCGATTTCACTGAGGTCGCGGGACAGGAGCGCCACCATCTGGCCCGCATCCAACCCACAGGGGCATTGGATCCGGATTGGGCGCCTCGTGTGGATGCCCGGGTGCGCGCTCTTGTTATGGGGGGCGATCGTCTTTTTGTCGGAGGTGATTTCGAAGAGGCAGGCGATGCATCCCAGATGCGCACTCGCGAACATATTACGGCCTTTGAGGCCGAATCCGGGGAGCTGGTTGCCTCATGGAGCAGCAACGCCACGGATCATCGAGTCAGGGCACTGGCGTATGCCGAGGGTGCCCTTTATGCCGGGGGTGACTTCGATCACGCGGACAACGAAGCCAGTGAATTTGTTGCGGCCTTTGACGCGGATAACGGAGCGTTGCTCTCCACCTGGCAGAATCCTGAGATTAATGCAGACGATGTGTTGGCGCTGGTGGTTCACGGGGATCATCTGATTATTGGAGGTGAAATCAGCAGTGTGGGCCCGGACGAAACCCAGCGGGAGAATCTGGCCGCTCTGGATCGCCACACGGGTGAAGTCGTGCATTGGGTGTCCAATGCCGTGGATGGACAGGTAAACGCCCTTGTCCTTCACGAGGGGGTGCTCTACGTGGGGGGGGATTTCGGGGAAGCCTCCGGTCACCCTCGTAACAGGATTGCGGCCCTGGATCCGGATACCGGTTTTGTCCTGGACACCTTCACTCCGGAGGTGGATCGTGAAGTTTTCTCCCTGATGGTGAGTGACGGAACCCTTTATGTCGGCGGAGAGTTCCGGGAGATTGACGGGGAGCCTCGCGAATCGCTGGCGGCATTCGATCTGCCCAGTGGTGCTCTGCTTGATTGGAACCCAGGCGCGGACAACTCTGTCAGAGCCCTGGCCATGTCGGAGGGTCGCCTGTACGCCGGCGGGGAATTCGAGGCGGGAGGTGGCGTTCCGCGCGCCCATCTTGCGGCTTTTGATGCGCTGACCGGCGAACTTCTACCCTGGAGTCCGGTTCTGGATGACCTGGTTCGTACCCTGAAGGTCTCCGGGGATGTACTTTATGTCGGGGGCGACTTCGAACATGTTCAGGCTCAGGAGCGTGACCACTTGGCAGCCTTTGATTTAGCGGATGGTTCGCTGCTGGATTGGGCGCCCGATCCGTCCTTTACGGACAGCGTCAGGGCCCTGGCGGCCAATGAGGATACGGTCTTTGCTGGCGGCTTTCGCGACCATCCGGGTACGTTGACGCGGCTTTCAGCCTTCCAGGCGCCTCATCTGGGTGATGAGAAGCGCTGGGAGCAGGATATTCGGAACACTTCCTTCCCGCAGGTCAACGCTCTGGCGCTTGATGGCGATTCCCTGTATGTCGGAGGCAGTTTCTCCAAGAGTTTGGGAACAGTACGAGATTTTTTGTTTGAACTGACTCTGAACAGTGTCGATCCCGATGAGAATCCCGATTTCAATGCGGGCTGGGATCCTGCGGTCGATAGTCATGTTCGCGCTCTGGCTGTCGAGGATGGCATCATCTATGTCGGAGGGCGGCTCATCGGAGCGGATACATGGACTGGGTTGGGGGCATATGATCAGGATGGCGATCCGACCGCATGGCAACACCAGCCAAGCAGCCAGAGTACGATTTTCTCATTCCTGATTGAAAGTGATCGATTTTACGTCGGTGGCAGTTTCAGCAGTATCGATGGCGAGACCCGTGAACGGCTGGCAGCCATTGAAACTGATGGGACACTGAGTCCGGGCTGGGCGCCGATTGTAAACGGCAGCGTCAGCGCCCTGGCCAGGTCAGGTGATGTAGTGTTTGCCGGCGGGCAGTTCGAGCAGGCCGGGGGACAACCCCGGGCACGCCTGACCGCTTTTGATGCCAGCAGCGGCGAGCTTGTCTGGTGATTTGGGGCAGGTCAGACCTTAATCCTGGTTGACCTGCCTTGGGGCCCCGGTATAATCCGGGCCCTGCCCGCCGGGGTGGTGAAACTGGTAGACACGTCGGATTCAAAATCCGGTTCCGCAAGGAGTGTGGGTTCGAGTCCCACCCCCGGCACCAATCCATAAGTTCCCTTGAGCTTCGAGCCCAAAGACGCCCGCCGTTGAAACGCCCATGAAAGTCTCCGACTTCCACTTCAGCCTTCCCGATGAGCTGATAGCCCGTTATCCGTTGCCAGAGCGCACCGCAAGCCGTCTTCTGTGTCTGGATGGGGAGACCGGCGCTGTTGCCCATCGGCAGTTCTCCGACAT
>SLIH01000079.1 GCA_007135745.1 Halomonas sp.
GATCCTTCGGCTTTTTCCGGGCCTGACAAGGTTTTCAGTCCCTGGGGGCTGCCGCTTCTGAACACCATCATCCTGGTGGCTTCGTCCATTACTCTGACGCTCTCCCATAAGGCGCTCAAGTATGACAAGCGCCAGCCGACGATTGTCTGGCTTGCGATCACGGTGCTGCTGGGCGTTATCTTCCTGTTCTTCCAGGGCTACGAGTACGTGGAAGCCTATCGTGATTACAACCTGACGCTCGATTCTGGCATCTATGGAAGCCTTTTCTTCCTGATGACTGGCTTCCATGGAATCCATGTACTTCTGGGCGCAATCATTCTGACGGTTGTTCTGCTCCGCCTTCTGAAGGGGCATTTCACCGGCGAGAAACACTTTGGCTACGAAGCGGGTGCCTGGTACTGGCACTTCGTTGACGTGGTGTGGATAATTCTGTTTGTATTCGTTTACGTGGTCTGATTTCTGATCTCCGGGGGCCTGTACTGCAATTCAGGCCCCTGCTTTCCGCTCAGCCTGCGCACTCAATAGGGTCGTGGGTTCAGAGCCAGTGTCCCCGTCATTATCCCCACAGCAATAAGAATAAGCAGCAGGGCCGAAAGCGAGACACGCAGTATTAGGCTGTTGACCACCCGGTGGCGGCGACTGTCGTCTTTCATGAGAAAGAAGAAGCTGCTTGCCAGGCTGGCAACCAGTGCGATCAGGGTTAGCACGATGAAGAACTTGAGCATGATAGCTTCTCTTGACGCAAATCCAACGGGCTCACTATAACAGACCATGGCTGAGAAAAAGACGCATTACTGGCAATGGTCGCCTGACTGGAGGCTCTGGGTTCTGGCGCTGCTGCTGTTTCCGGTTCTGCTGGGACTAGGCTTCTGGCAACTGGATCGCGCCACCCAGAAAAGTGAGGAACGTGAACGTTGGGAAAGCGTTGATGGTCCCCAGGCCTGGCCGCCGGAGACTGGAGCGTCGACTGGCTTGCCGGTGGCACTGAGTGGCCATTATGATCCAGAGCGTATCTGGTTATTGGATAACCGCACCCGCGATGGCCAGCGAGGTTACGAAGTTCTTCAGCTGTTTGCCGCGGAGGGCGCGCACCCCCCGGTGGTAATCAATCGGGGATGGGTCGAGGCGCCGCCGGAACGTGCACGGCTGCCCTTGATAGAGACGCCCGAGGAGTTCGTTCGTGTGGAAGCCCGGGTTGCTGATTGGCCTGACCCGCTTGTACTCGGGGAGGGCGATCCTTCCGATAGGGAGGCCTGGCCCCGGCGAATCCCGGCCCTGACACCGGAGTTGTTGGCGGCCCAGGGGGTGGAAGCCCATGAGACCTATCTGCGCCTGAGTGATTCTGACCAGGCGGGGGCATTCAGAACCGGATGGACGCCGGATCGCATGGAAGCAGCAACACATCAGGGTTATGCCCTGCAATGGTTTGGGTTGGCTGCCGTGCTCCTCTCTCTAACGGTGATGACCAGCTTTCGCAGGATCAACGAGGACCAAATCAGACATGAGTGACGATAACCGTCCCGCCCCCATGGACCCAGCGGCTGTAAGGCGTGGCCGCTTGATTGCGGGTGGGCTTTTTGCGATTGCTTTGGTGCCGGTTTTACTGGCAACGCTTATGTATTACACAGGGTGGTTCGTTCCCTCAAGCACCACAAACAAAGGCGAACTTGTGGCCTTTGGCGAAAGCATTTTTGACACCGGCCTGCGCGGAGAGCAGGGAGAGCCACTGGAGCCTCGCTATATGCCCGATAACGGGGATGCGACCTGGTGGTTTGTGATCGTGGCCGACCCCTGCGAGGAGGTTTGCCAGGAATGGTTGTACCTGAGTCGTCAGGTTCACATCCGCCTCAACCGGGAAGCGGACAAGGTCCAGCGGGCCTTCTGGAGCACTAACCCTGACGTGCTCGACCGCGACGAACATCCGCTGATCGAAGTTCTTTCACACGAGGACAACGGTATTCCGAAATTGCCGGAAGGCGCCTCGCCCGAGGAGGGTCCCTTCGTCTATATCGTGGATCGCATGGGGACTTTTGCCCTTCGTTATGATGAAAGCCATGAGGGTACGGACCTTCTGGAGGATATTCGACACCTGATCAGTACTTCGCCCCATGGGTAATCAATGAGGATTCCGATCGCATGACTTCTCCAAAACCGGATCTTTCCTCTCCAGCCATGAAACGCCTGCGCTATACCAGCATTGGCGCTTTTCTTTTGACCGTTCTGGTGATTATGCTCGGTGCCTGGACTCGCCTTGTTGATGCGGGCCTGGGTTGTCCGGACTGGCCGGGATGTTATGGGTTTTTGACTGTACCCACCGGTGAGGAGAATGTTCGCCTGGCCGAAGCCCGTTTTCCGGATACACCGCTGGATGCGAGCAAGGGCTGGCCCGAGATGATCCACCGCTATGCCGCCGGCATTCTTGGCCTGGTCATTGTCGGGCTGGCTATAGCCTGCTATCGCCTGCGCGATGAGGGAGCACCCTGGAAGCTGGCGCTTTTCACGGCCGGATTCGTCATGCTGCAGGCAGCATTCGGTGCCTGGACCGTCACTCTTCAGCTCTGGCCCCAGGTGGTGGCCGCCCATCTGCTTGGTGGTTTCACCACCTTCTGCCTGCTATTTATTCTCGCCATGCGATTGACCCCCCTGCGCCTGCCGGCCATGCCGCGGGGGCTGCGAAACAGCTTGGGTAGACTCCGTCCCTGGCTCTACGGAGGTGTTGCCCTGGTCGTGCTGCAGATTGCCCTGGGTGCCTGGACTGCCGCCAATTATGCTGCGGTGGCCTGCCCGGACTTCCCCACCTGCCAGGGCCAGTGGTGGCCCGCCATGGAGTGGAGCAAGGGGTTTGATTTCTTCCAGACGGTGGGCCCCAACTATCTGGGTGGCCAGCTTGGTAATGAAGCCCGGGTGGCCATACATAAAGGCCATCGTGTGGGTGCGGTCATAGTCACGGTGGCCCTTGGTGCGTTATTGTTCATGCTTGGACGACGGGCGCGTGGCACGGAGCTGCGATCGTGGGTTATTCTGGCAGGGGTTCTGCTGGCGGCGCAGGTGGTTCTTGGTATCGTTAATGTGCTGTTGCATATACCGGTAGCCATTGCGGTGGCGCACAACATTTTTGGTGCTTTCCTTCTGGTGGCACTGATCAATCTTGCCTACCGGTTATACCGTCTTGAGTCTTCTGCTGAATCGGCAACAAATTCCTGAATGGCGCATGGTTCTATGAGTTATAAGCAAGAGGCCGCAGGTACGGCCTCCGTATCCATCAGTTGGCGTGATTACCTTGAGCTGACCAAGCCCAAGGTCGTCGCACTCATGCTGCTCACTGCCGTTATCGGCATGCTGCTGGCTGAGCCCGGGTTGCCGGGCTGGTCTGTCGTCCTGTTTGGAAACCTGGGCATTGCCCTGCTCGCAGGCTCAGCCGCGGTGGTCAATCATGTGGTGGACCACAAAGTGGATACCCTGATGGCCCGCACCAAACGCCGACCGGTGGCAACGGGGCGCGTGGGCACGGTGGACGCACTGGCCTTTGCCGCCACGCTCGGACTCGGTGGTATGGTTATCCTGGTTTGGCAGGTCAACATGCTCACCGCCTGGCTGACTCTGGCCTCTCTCGTCGGCTACGCGGTGATATATACGTTGTTTCTCAAGCGTGCCACACCACAGAATATTGTTATTGGTGGCCTTGCCGGCGCCATGCCCCCGCTGTTGGGCTGGACTGCGGTCACGGGAACCATTGACGGCCATGCATTGCTGCTGGTTCTCATCATCTTTGCCTGGACTCCGCCCCATTTCTGGGCCCTTGCGATACACCGTAAGGAAGAATACGCCAAGGCGGACATTCCCATGCTGCCAGTAACCCATGGTAATCGATTCACTGAGTTTCATATCCTGCTTTATACTCTCATGCTCATTGCGGTCAGCCTTATGCCGGTAGCCACTGGTATGTCGGGATTAATCTACCTGGTAGGCGCACTGGTTCTGGGGCTGAGGTTTCTTCAGTACTCCGTGCGCCTGTGGCGAGGTGATGATCGCCGGGTGGCGTTGGCTACGTTTAAATACTCCATTACCTATCTGATGCTCCTGTTTGTCTTTCTCCTGGTGGATCACTTTATCTATTTTTAGGAGACCTTAATGTCGCGTCGCCGTAACATAATTATTACTGTCGCCATCCTTTTCGCCCTGGCCTTTGGTGTCATGGCCCTGGCTATCTATCAGCAGTGGCGGGTCAGTCAGGGGGAGCTCGTGACTCAGGCCCCTGATCTGTCGGAACAAAACGCCTATCTTTATGATGAACCGAGGGGTATCAGGGAGTTTTCCCTGCTCGATGAGCAGGGCCGGCCAACGGATAATGCGCTGCTGGAAGGCCACTGGACGATCGCTTTCGTTGGTTTCACTACCTGCCCCGATATCTGTCCAGCGACCATGGCGACGCTGTCACAGGCGGCGGATCGTATCTCTGAGGAGCTTCCGGATCCCCAGTTTCTGCTGATCAGCGCGGACCCGGAGCGCGATACTCCGGAGAGGATAAACAATTATGTGACCTTCTTTGGCGACGGTTTCCGCGGCGTTACCGGTGACTACGAGGTTCTGGAGCGCTTCGCCCGTGATCTCAACGCTGTCTTTATGCATCGAGAAGACGAAAACGGCGAGGTGATCGTTGATCACAGTTCGCATCTCGCGCTGATCTCTCCGCAGGGACACTTTGTCGGCCTGATCCAGCCACCTCATAACGCAGAAGCCATTGCCGGGATTTATGAGCAATTGGTGCGTTGGCAACCGCCCAAGGGTTGACCTCGAGGCGTTCACTCATTCCTCAGCCATCGCCGCATTCTCACGCCGTACCGTCGTTCCAGCCGGGGCGGCACCAGCCACATAATGAGTATGATGGCCAGGCCGGCCCCGGCGGCAACCAAGGGGTTTACGGTAACGGCATGCCCCAGGCCCGCATAGACCAGGGTCATCGGCAGCATGCCGACCAATGACGCCAGGGCAAAACGCCAGGTCTGTATTGCTGTGAGGCCGGCTGCGTAACTGATCAGGGCAAATGAAAACACGGGGACCAGGCGCGTGAAGGCGATCAGGATGGAGAGCGTGTTCTGGGAAGCGTCCCGATCCAGCAGTGGGTGATTGCCAATTCGTCGGTGTACCCAGTCCCGAGCGGCCCAGCGGGCAATCCAGAATGCAATTATGGCTCCGATCGTGGCCCCGGTTGCAGCGATCAGCGTGCCGCCACCGACACCATAAAGCATTCCCGCACTGGCACTTATCGGAAAGGTTGGAATGGGCCCGATAATCACGGCTGTGATCATGAGCACTACCAGAACCAACAGGGGGGACAGCGGACCCGCTTCAAGCCAGCTTTTGATTGCCTCGGGTTCGAAGGTACCCGGCAGCCCCCAGAAAGTCAGAAACTGCCAGACAGCAACGGCCACTGCCAGGCCGGCAAGGAACAGTACGGGTAGGGCAATTGCTGGGCGCATTCAGTATCCGATCCGGGTCTGAGGCGGTGACGTTTGACGGCAGTCCATGTTACTGCTCAATGCATCTTGTCTGGTATGACTTAAGGTCATATCATGACCGCTGGTCATTATGAGGGCACGCAATGCGCTATCAGAACGAGGCTTTTCGCCATAGGGAACGCTTACTTCTTGATACTGCCCTGGATTGCTTCAAGCGTGACGGCTGGGAAAAGGTTACCGTCGCTGAGGTGGCAGCCGCTGCTGGCATAGCCAAGGGGACTGTATACAAGCATTTTCTGAGTAAGGAATCGATCTATGCCCAGCTGGCACTGGAGTTCTCAAGGGCCTGCCTGCGGCGTTACCTTACGGTTCCGGTAGGTGACCACCCTCTCGAAACCATGCGTGAACTCATCCTTCTCGCTTTTAACCTTATGCGGGAGCATCCCGTGGAGGTTCAGCTTTCGCTGCATTGTGAACGTCCGGAATTCCAGCAGCGTCTGGAACCGAAACTGCGCGAGGCATTCCAGTCTCTGGACAGGCAGTACACCCAGCTCTTCAATGATCTGCTCGATGCCGCAGTCAAACAGGGCGAGATTGAGCGTAAACCATCTGAACCCCTGTACTGGGGTGTGGATACCATGTTTCAGGGGGTCATGGCCCGAATTGCGGCCGGTGGTTTCGGTGAGTGGCGCGAGCCCGTTGACCTGGATGCCTACTTTCATCATGTGGCCAATTTCATAATCGCCGGGATTCACGGCGCCTCGCCCGCTTCCGATGATGACACGGAGGCTCAATCATGCTGAACATCAAAAAATGGGGCTCCATACCCCTGGCGGTTGTCTGCGTTCTGCTGCTCGCGCTCTGGTTGCTCAGCGGTGAGGTGCGGGTGAGCGAGAGTGAGCGGGAGGAGGTCTGGGATACCCGGGATGCCGAGCTCACCAAGGTTCAGGTGGAAACCCTGGACGCTACGCTCTTCCAGCCCGAGGTCGTCATTCAGGGTGAGTTGACGCCATGGCAGCGGGTGACTGTGCGCGCGAGGGTCGAAGGCACCGTGGAGTCCGTTGCCGTGGCTCAGGGTGATGTCGTCGAAAAAGATGATCTGTTGTTGCAGTTGTCGGAGGAAAGCCGACCCCAGGAGCTGGACCGCGCCGAGGCCGAGCTGGAACGTGCGGAAGCTGATCTGCAGGCGGCATCCCGGTTGCGGGGAGAGGATCTTGCCTCGCAGTCGGAATATCTGAACCGTAAAGCCGATGTTTCAGCGGCCAGTGCCGCCGTGCGGGAGGCGGAGCTGGCCCTGGAAAGGACCCGCCCGAAGGCGCCGTTTCCGGGAACAGTGAACCGCCGGGAAATCGAGCCTGGTGACCAGGTGCAGCCCGGCGAGCCTCTGATCGAGCTGGTGCAGGTCGATCGTCTGAAAGTAACCGGCCGGGTGCCTCAGCAGAAAGCCACGGAACTTCGGGAAGGCCAATCGGTTCTGGTTGATCTGCTCGACGGTAGCCGCCTTCAGGGCGAGCTGATTTTTATTGCCAGTGCGGCGGATCCGGAGACACGGAGTTTTCGTGTGGAAGCGGAGATCGACAATCCGGAGCGCCGGCGTGTTGCGGGCTCCAGCGCCACCCTGAGGATTGGCCTCGAGCCGCGCCTTGCCACCTACATCTCCCCGGCCCATCTGAGTCTCAATAATGATGGCCGCCTTGGGGTCAGACATCTGGACCCGGAGGACAGGGTCCTGTTCTCCACCGTTCGATTGCTGTCCACCGGTACGGCTGGCGCCTGGGTGGATGGTTTGCCTCTGCAAACCCGATTGATCACCCGGGGTGCGGGATTCGTCAATGAAGGGGACACCGTACAGGCAGTCCCTCCCGCCAACACTGAGTGACGCCCATGCGCACCCTGATCTACGCAGCACTCAATCGCAGCCGTACGACACTCCTTACGCTCCTGTTTCTGGTTCTGGGGGGTATTACTGCCTTTCAGATGATTCCCAAGGAAGCCAACCCGGATATTGCCATCCCCATGATCTATGTATCCATGGGGCTGGAAGGTGTCAGTCCCGAGGACGGTGAGCGCCTGTTGATTCGTCCCATGGAGCAGGAGCTGCGCTCGCTCGAAGGCGTGACCGAGATGACGGGCACGGCGACCGAAGGGCATGCACTGGTCATGCTGGAGTTCGATGCGGGCTTTGATCCGGACAAGGCCCTCCAGGATGTTCGCGAAAAAGTCGATATTGCCCGTAATGAACTGCCGGCCGAGGCCGATGAGCCGCGGGTCAATGAGATCAATGTTGCCCTGTTTCCGGTTCTATCCATCGGCCTGTCTGGCCCCCTGTCGCAGCAGGAGCTGATTCGGCTGGCACGTGAATTCCAGGATGAGATAGAAGGCATCCCTGAAGTGCTGGAAGTTGATATTGCCGGCGAACGGGAGGATATGCTGGAGATTGTGGTCGATCCCCAGGTGCTGGAAAGCTACGGGATTGATTACGATCAGCTTGGCACCATGGTGGCGCGCAACAACCGGCTGGTCGCCGCCGGCAGCCTGGATACCGGCGCCGGACGAATGACCATGAAAGTCCCCGGGGTGATCGAGACCCTGGAAGATGTCATGACACTGCCGTTGAAAGTCAGCAATGACAGCGTCGTGACGTTTGGGGACGTGGCCACCCTGCAGCGCAATTTCAAGGATCCTACCGGCTTTGCCCGCATCAACGGCGAGCCCGCGGTGGTGCTCGAGGTCTCGAAACGGGCCGGGGCGAACATCATTGAAACCGTGGAGAAGGTCCGCTACCTGATTGATCAGGCCGAGGACCGTATGCCCGAGGAAGTGGATATCCGCTTCATCATGGATCAGTCCACTGATGTGCGGAATATACTCAGCGACCTGCTGAACAACGTCCTTACAGCGGTGGTGCTGGTAATTATTGTGATCATCGCCGCCATGGGGCCCCGTTCGGCGCTTCTGGTGGGGCTTACCATACCGGGCGCGTTTCTCGCCGGCATACTCCTGATCTGGGGCATGGGCTACACCCTCAACATTGTGGTGCTGTTCAGCCTTATCCTGGTGGCCGGGATGCTGGTGGATGGCGCCATCGTGGTGTCGGAACTGGCCGATCGTAACCTATCTGAAGGCCGCTCACCCCGGCGTGCCTGGG
The DNA here is from genome assembly GCA_007135745.1 of Halomonas sp. Taxonomy (GTDB): domain Bacteria; phylum Pseudomonadota; class Gammaproteobacteria; order Pseudomonadales; family Oleiphilaceae; genus Halospina. Next base: position 8,608 of record SLIH01000079.1, read on the forward strand.
CCGAAGCGGCCATACGCATGTCCTGGCCGGTGATTGCCTCCGCCGCGACGACGCTGGCGGTTTTCCTGCCATTGCTTTTCTGGCCGGGGGTTGTCGGGGAGTTCATGAAATTTCTTCCCATCACGGTGATCGTGTGCATGACCATGGCGTTGGCGATGGCCCTTATCTTTCTGCCGGTGCTGGGTGGTGTCAGTGGCGGGGCACGGGCGCGCAAAGACCGCCAACCCACAATAGTCGGGCGCTACTATCGCCGGGTCCTGGATCGGGCACTTGACCGTCCCTGGCTTTCGCTTCTGATTATGTTTCTGGTGATTGCTGTTATCTATGTGGCCTACGCGCGCTTCAACCATGGTGTGGAGTTCTTCCCCAGCGTGGAACCTGATTCTGCTCAGATCATGGTGCGCGCCCGCGGTGACCTGTCCATCCACGAGCGCGATGCGATGGTTCGGGAAGTGGAGGACCGACTTCAGGGCATGACCGAGGTCCAGGCGCTCTATGGCCGCTCTATGATGCGTGCAGGTGATCAGTTGCCCCCGGATGTGATCGGTGTTCTGCAGTTTCAGTTTCTGGAATGGGACGAGCGCCGTCCGGCCCGTAAGATCCTGGCGGATCTGGAAGAGCGGACCGACGACATTGCGGGTCTGGTACTGGAATTCAGGGAGCAGCAGGAAGGGCCCGGCGCGGGCAAACCCATCGAACTCAAAGTGCGGGGCAATAATCCTGCGCAGCTTGATCAGGCCGTGAACAGCCTGCGCGGTGCCATGGAAGATCTGGGCGGCTTCGTGGATATTGAAGATAACCGCAGCCTGCCAGGGATTGAATGGGCGCTGGATGTGAATCGTGAAGCGGCGGCCCGATTCGGGGCCGACGTGGTCAGCGTCGGCAATGCTGTGCAGCTGGTCACCAACGGCCTGGTGCTGGCCACCTACCGGCCGGAGGACGTGCGTGACGAAGTGGATATACTGGTGCGCCTGCCCCATACCTGGCGCTCGCTGGATCAGTTCGAGCGTATGACCCTGAATACCGAGCGGGGTCAGATTCCGGTAAGCCATTTTGTCAATCTCGCGCCGGAGCCCAAGACGGGCACCATTCATCGGGTGGATGGCCAACGCACCATCACAATCAAATCCGACGTGGCCTCGGGCCGCCAGACCGCTGAGCGCCTCGAAGCGTTACGGGGCAGCCTGCCCCAGCTGCCCGATGGGGTTCATGTGGACTTTGCGGGAGAGGACGAAGACCAGCAGGAGGCGCGCCAGTTCCTGTCCAATGCTTTTGCCGTGGCAGTATTCCTCATGTTTATCATTCTGGTAACGCAGTTCAACAGCCTGTACCAGGCTGTTCTGGTCCTCTCGGCGATTGTTCTTTCGACGGCGGGTGTTCTGCTTGGTTTGCTGGTCAATGGCCAGCCTTTTGGCATCGTCATGGTGGGTATGGGGATCATTGCCCTGGCCGGCATTGTGGTCAATAACAACATCGTCCTTATTGATACTTACAACCAGATGCGCAAGGACGGGCGCGCGGCCCGCGAAGCGGCCCTGGAGACGGGGTGCCTGCGTATGCGTCCCGTGCTGCTGACGGCCATTACCACCATTCTGGGGTTGATGCCCATGGTGCTCGGCGTCAATGTGGATCTGCTGACCCCCTCACTGGGCATAGACGCACCCTCCACCCAATGGTGGACCCAGCTGTCGAGCGCCATTGCCGGCGGACTGGCCTTTGCCACCCTGCTCACGCTGCTGGTGACTCCTGTCCTGCTGGTGGTGGGGGAGACTCTGGGTGAGCGGTTGGGGTGGTTTTGGGAGAAGCAGGGAGCAAGGAGCGAGGAGCAAGGGAGGTAGGGTCGCATCAGGTTTCCGGCAGGGCGCCATGGTGCGGTTCGTCTTGCTCACCGGCACCCTGCGAGCTGCGTGCTCCTCCTACCACTCAGTCCACGGGCCGAAACCCCTCCGCCGGTGAGATCCGGTAGAACCGGGTCAGGATGTCGTAGATATCCGGTTCGTGTCGTCTCAGAGTCCGAGGCTGCTGGAAGAAGGCTTCGCTCAGCACGGCGAAGAACTCCACCGGATGGCTCATGCCGTATGGGTCCAGCCAGCTGATTTCGTCTTCATCAAAGTCGCGCATCAGGCGTTCGTAGGCTTCCGACATCACGGCCTGCCAGCGTCGGGCACTGGTGCTGTCCAGCCGCGGAGCGCCATTGGTGACGCCTCCGGCGTGATCCAGCTGGTGCGCGAATTCGTGCAGCACCACATTGTGCGGGCCGTCCGGATCCCGTGCCGCTGCCATGCAATCATCCCAGGAAAGCACCACTTTCCCCTCGTCCCAGGATTCTCCGGCGCGGATTTCCTGCTCCTGGGCTTCCAGCATCCCGTCAGAGACGGCTTCCCTTACCCAGTAAGCGCCGGGGTAGACGAGGACGCTGCGGATATTGTCGAAATCCGAAAAGGGCCGTGCCACGATCAGCAGGCAGGCGTGGCCGGCGATGGTCACCCGGATCCGGTCCGTTACCTCGAGTCCGTCGCATCCGTAAATCGGTTTCTCGGTCAGAAAGAGCTGAACATGGTGTTCGAGTTGTCGCTGCAATGGAGGCGGTAGACGCCGATAGAGCGGCACAAGATCCTCCAGCACAGTTCGCCACTGCTCGGGGAAGGATTGCCGCAGCGCCAGGCGACGGCGCCATTGCGGCCATGCGAACAGGTAGACACCCAGGGCTAGAATGCCTATAACAAGTAGCATCAGAATCATCAGGGGTGACTGGGTCATGCAAGCGAATCCGCACCAGGAAAACAACACACCGGGGCTGGCCGATGAGGCGACTTACCGGATGATAACCGCTAATGGCCTCGATTTCTGCGTGCAGGAACTGGGTGACCCTGACGGCGAGCCACTGTTGCTCATCATGGGGCTGGGTGCCCAGATGACGCTGTGGCCGGATACCTTGCTGGATGAATACGTTCGTGCCGGGTTCCGGGTGATCCGCTACGACAATCGTGACATCGGTCTCTCTTCGGAAGTGGATGCCCGACTGAGGGGCAAACCACTGGCCGCCATGGCGCGATACAAGTTCCGACTTCCGGTGGATGCACCCTACACCATTCATGACCATGCCCGTGATGCGCTGGGTATTCTGGATGCACTTGGAATTTCCAGCGCCCACATCAAGGGTGTCTCCATGGGTGGCATGATTGGCCAGATCCTGGCTGCCCGCTGCCC
>SLIH01000105.1 GCA_007135745.1 Halomonas sp.
CGGGAGCGCTCAGTGTGGCAGAGCGTATCCGCAAAAAAGTGGAGGCAACCCCCTTCCGCATTTCCCACGGCGCGGTTCAGGTCACCATAAGCATTGGTGTTACCACCCGGATTCCCGACAATGCGGACATGGGAGCGACATTGTTTGAAGAGGCCGATAAAGCGCTCTATCGTGCCAAGGGTGCTGGCCGCAACCGAGTGATCAGCCACGGGCGAAACGACGACGTTGAATCAACCGGGCTCCGTTCCCATGAGGCGTGACATCAATTCCGGCGAGACCTGTTCAGCAAGGGCACCGGCATACTGTCGGCGCAGAAACCGCACGGTTTCCAGGCGGATGGCATCCTGCTGGTCCGGATATTCGATGTAATCCATGCCCCGGAACAGCATGTAACGCACGGTCGTCCGGGCGATATCCAGCAGAACACTGCGTTCAATATCAGGCACCAGGCGGCGCTCCACCGTGTCCTCGGTCATCTCGCGAGCCGCCTGCTCAAGCTGTTCGTCGATGGCCTGGCGAAGCACCGCCGAGGGGCCATGCAGTTCGCGCACCGCAACCGTGGGAATCGCCGGGTTGTCCCGGAAATACTCATAAACGAAGGCAACTGTGTCCCTGGCTGCCTGATCAGAAGATGCAGCCTGCTGGCGCAGCAGCCGAACCTGCTGCTTCACCTCACCGGCCACGTAATCCAGCACGAACAGACCAAAATCGTCCAGGTCTTTGAAGTGGCGATAAAAAGTATTCGGGTTCAGGCTGGCCGCGCGGGCCAGTTCCCGAATCCCGAGCGACGTCAGGCTGCGGCTGCTGGTAATAAGGCGTAATGCCGCCTGAAGCAACCTGAGTTTGCCTTCGGGAACACGTCGGGCACTGAACTGTTCACTCATTGCTTCCCCTGCTGTCAATCCGACCCGCACAGTATACAGATGCATACTCCCGCTGCCTGCACTCCTGGGCAATGGTACACTGCCGCTTTTCACGGAGCTGTCTGCAACATGCCTCGAACTTACGATGCCATTGTGATTGGCGCCGGTGCCGCCGGCCTGATGTGCGCGGCCAGCGCGGGTTATCGTGGGCGGCGTGTGCTGGTGATTGAACGGGCGAAAAAACCCGGGCGCAAGATTCTCATGTCCGGCGGTGGACGCTGCAACTTCACCAATCTCAACAGTACGCCGGCAAATTTCCTCTCCAGCAATCCAGCTTTCTGCATCTCCGCCCTCAAGCGTTACACGCCGGAGGACTTTCTTGAGCTGGTTGAGCGCCATGGAATTGAACATACAGAAAAAGCCGCCGGACAGCTTTTCTGCCGCGACAGCGCAAGCGACATTCTGGACATGCTGCTGCGCGAATGTGACTGGGCAGGCGTTGATATTGTGACCCGTACGGAAATCCAACGGATTGAGCGCAAGGCCCACAGCTACCAGGTCGATACCAGCAGTGGCACGTTCAGCTGTGGCGCGGTGGTGGTGGCCTCGGGTGGGCTCTCCATACCTTCCATGGGCGCAACGGGCTTCGGCTACGACATAGCCAGGCAGTTTGGCCTGCCGGTTCTGGAAACACGTCCGGGGTTGGTGCCCTTTACCCTGTCCCCGGAGCTGAAAGAGCACTTATCACCCCTGGCAGGCGTCAGCACACCCGTCCGGGTTGGCTGCCGGGGTGAGCAGTTCCAGGAGCCCATGCTGATTACCCATCGCGGGCTGAGCGGGCCGGCCATGCTGCAGATTTCCAGCTTCTGGCAGCCGGGCGACCCGCTGACCATCAATCTGCTCCCGGGTGAAGAGCCATGGGAGGCCCTCCGGGCCCTGCGCGCAGCCATACCTCAGGCCCGAGTCAGCCGCTATCTGGAACAGCACCTGCCCAAACGCTTCGGCAGGGCCTTTGCGGAACTCCAGGGCTGGAATGAACCCATGCAGCACTACAGCAACCGTGAGCTGGATGAAATCGCTGACGTGCTGGCGGGATGGCGCCTCAGCCCAGCGGGTACCGAAGGCTACCGAACCGCGGAAGTGACTCTGGGGGGCGTGGATACCTCAGCTCTGAATCAGCAGACAATGTCGAGCCAGAAACTGCCGGATCTGTTCTTCATCGGCGAAGTGGTGGATGTGACCGGCCATCTGGGCGGGCATAACTTCCAGTGGGCCTGGGCTTCGGGTGTTGCTGCAGGCGGTGCGCTCTAGCCTCTCTCTCGAGTTACCCTACCTCACACCGATTACGGCCATTGTTTTTCGCCTGATAGAGCGCCACATCAGCCCGCTTGACCACACCAAGGGGCTCCTCCTCACCAGCGAGGACCGCCGCCCCGAGGCTGATGGTAATGGGCAGTTTGCCCGCCGAGGTCGGGAATTCGGTTGCGGCAACCCGCTGTCGGATTTTCTCTGCCACAACCATGGCCTCATCCTTCCCGGTGTCCGGCAACAGGATCATGAACTCTTCCCCACCCCAGCGCGCGACTTCGTCCTCGGTCCGGACGGCGGAACGCATGCGATCTGCCAGGTCTTTCAGCACTTCATCCCCGACATCATGCCCATAGGTATCATTAACCCGCTTGAAGCGGTCAATGTCGGCCATGATCACCGCGTAATGACGATGGTGGCGATGAGCCCGGGCGTGCTCCACTTCCAGCTGCCCTTCCATGGAGCGGCGGTTGGGCAAGCCAGTCAGTGCATCGGTGGCGGCCGTGTGTTCCAGTTGCTGGCGCACATTGAAATTATCCACGCGGACACGGAAGTAGACCTCAGCCAGAACGCAACCAATAACCGCCATCATGAGCGGGTGCAGAATCAGGGTTATGGCATCCAGCACACCCAGCCCAACATGCCGAAACACCCATGCCAGGGCGATATAAGGCAGCCCGTAGACCAGGACAAGATCCCGTACCCCACCCGTGGCCAGCACCGCCACTGCGGCAGTCGTCATGATCAGGCCCTTGACCATCAGGGGGGTGGCATCCGTTCCCACCGTCTGGTGCATGCCGAAAAGGCCCACCATCATGAGCATGATGGACAGGGCAAGAATTCGCAGCAGTGGGCGCGTCCACCATCCCGAACC
>SLIH01000289.1 GCA_007135745.1 Halomonas sp.
CGGGCAACCCGCTGGACCTGGGTTATGACGCCTCTCCGATTCTGTACTCGGATGTGCTGGAAATCCTCGCCAAGGACCCGCAGGTGTCCAATGTGCTGGTCATGTACACACCTACGCTGGTGGAAGACACACTTCACATTGCCGATAAGGTGATCACGGCGGCGAAAAAACACTGGCTCAATGTGTTCACCTGTTGGCTCGGTCACAGCACGGTGATGGATGCCCGCGAAGCCTTTTATGAATCCGGTGTTCCGACCTTTTTCTCACCGGAGAAGGCCATCAAGGCATTTATGCATTACGTCAAACACCAGCGCAGTCAGCAACTGCTGGCGGAGACGCCGGAATCCTCGAGTGAACCGAACGTTGATCCGGAAGGTGTGCGGCGCATGGTACACAAAGTGGCGGCGAGCCATCGCGAGCAGTTGAACCATCTGAAGGCGCGGGAATTGGTTGAAGCCTACGGTATCCGAACGCTGGAGACTCGTTACTGTGATGACGAAGAAGAGGTCGTGGAGGCCTTCCGGGAGTGGGGCGGCCCGGTGAACCTGACTCTGCTCCACGAGAAAAGCACCCGACCTTTCCTGGAGGAGGTGACGGGGCGGGGGCGTTACAAAACGTTGGTGCGTCGGCTCAACGAGGAGGAAGCCGTGCGTCAGTCCTGCCACCTCCTCATGCAGCAGTACAAGGCGCACTTTCCTGACAGTGGCTTTCTCGGCTATGCGCTCAATCGGACGGATTCCCACCTGGGCGGCATTGGTTTCAGCATCGGCATCACACGTGACCCGGTATTCGGTCCGTTGATTGTGTGCGGCGCCGCAGGCGCGCGGATCAATGTTATGACTGACCGCCGTGTCGCACTGCCCCCACTGAACATGGTGCTTGCACGGGAACTGCTCTCGCGCAGTTACATGTACCGGCTGCTGCATGAATACAGCCTGCGTCCGGATGACGATATCCGCTCTGTGTGCGAGGCACTGGTGACTCTGTCCCACATTGCCTGCGACATCCCGGAGATTCGCGGGCTCGAAATTCTGCCACTGCTGTTCGATGACAACGGGTGCGTGGCCTGCGATGTGGCGATTGACCTGGGCCCACCGGTGAAACCGGTGATCAAACCCTATCCCCGGGAGCTGGAGGAACGGTTCACCCTGCGCAGCTCAGGCCGTGAGGTGCTGCTGCGCCCCGTCCGTGCCGAGGATGAGCCCGCGCACCTGGAGCTTCACGAGCGTCAATCCCCGGAATCCATTCGCTACCGGTATTTCCAGTATCGGCAGAATTTCACCCATGAAGACATTGCGCGCATGGTGCAGATTGATTACGACCGGGAGATGGTGTTTGTTGCGGATGCCCAGGCTGAAGACGGCAAGGCTGAGACCCTCGGGTCCGTTCGGGTCTGGATCGACCCGGACGACATTCAGTGCGAATTCGCCGTTATGGTGCGAGACGACATGACGGGCGAAGGGCTTGGGCGGCGCCTGATGGAGAAAATGATCGACTATTGTCGGGAGCGGGGCATTCTGGAAATGGCAGGCCACACGCTGCCGGACAACCAGCCCATGGTCCAGCTCGCCCGCAGGCTTGGTTTCGATATCGAGTTTAACGAAGACGAAGAGGTCTACGACCTCACCCTCATGCTCAACAAGCCCAGAGAAGAATGGCAGATGGACCGGCTGGGGGATGTGCTGCCCCCGATATAAGCCAAATGATGCCGCACTACCTGTAGGAGCGGTCACGGCCGCTATAGAGTTCGCAGCAATGGCAGCTCCTGCACCAACAGGCGTTAGCTTTCGTCCCGGGTAAATACCCAATCATCCCCTTTGGAAAGCTCTTCGTTAAACGTGTACCCATCGGTATCAAACCCCTTCACATCTTCCGGATCGGTCAGGTGGTTTCTGATGACATAGGCGGCCATCATGCCCCGGGCCTTCTTTGCGTAGAAGCTGATCATCTTGTACTGCCCGTTCTTCCAGTCCTTGAATTGAGGCGTGATGACCCGGGCGTTAAGTTTCTTTTTATCGATGGCCTTGAAGTATTCATTGGACGCCAGATTGAGCAGCACACCATCGTCGGCAGCCAGTTCGCTGTTCAGTGATTCCGTAACCTGCTCCCGCCAGAACGCGTAAAGATCCTTGCCCCTTGTGGTCTCTAATTTGGTGCCCATCTCCAGCCGGTAGGGCTGCATCAGATCCAGCGGGCGGAGTACGCCATAAAGCCCGGACAGGATCCGCAGGTGCTGCTGGGCAAAATCAAAATCCTTCTCGCTGAATTTGTGGGGCTGCATGCCCTGGTACACATCACCATGGAATGAAAGGACCGCCGGCCGCGCATTCTCCGGCGTGAAGGGCGTGTGCCACTCCTGGTAGCGCTGGGCGTTGAGTTCCCCAAGCTGTTCGCTGAGCCCCATGAGATTGCTCACCTCATGGGGTTCGAGCTCCTTGAGCTGATCAATCAGCTCCCGCGCATCCTCGAGAAAACGCGGCTGGGTGTACTGGTCCGTGGGGAGGTCGCTGTCATAGTCCAGTTTCTTGGCCGGCGAAACTACCATTAACATAATCTATGTCTCCCTGATAAAACGTTTGCCATATTCTATCGTGTTCCAGCGGCTGAAACGAGTGGATCAGCCCGTCTTATTCAGTGATTGCCGAGAAAAGCAATCACATCCTCGCTGGTAAAGGGCCAGTCCAGCTCCTTGCCCTGGGGCTCCATGCGCAGTACCGGAATGCGTGTACCGTATTGCTCCACCAGCGCCTCTGACTCCGCAATGTCCACCACTTCCACCGGGATAGGGGTGTCCAGCGGCGTTCTGACCAGAACCGCCTCAGCCTGCTCGCAGAGTTCACAGTGATCTGTAATGTAAAAGTAAAGTGTGGTTCCGGTTGCCGTGGTCACAGCCCCTCCCAGTGGATTATGTTTCCGAAGGCCACAGTAAAACGAATGCGGCGCATGCGGGCAAGTGATTCGAGTCTTGAAGGGCACCGATGACTCCCCGATAATGCGCCATCCCATCCGCAGACAATCAGGACGATCGCCC
>SLIH01000477.1 GCA_007135745.1 Halomonas sp.
CGTCTTCGCGCCTTGGCGAGATAAATTCAGCAGGTTGCAACCGGGCCTCCACAAATCGTAGGGTGCCGGTGAGCGAAGCGAACCGCACCAGGGGTCTACAATTCCCGCACCACATCCAACGGAAGGTTACGCCCGTTGCGGAAATCCTCAATGCACTGAAGGACCAGCGGGCTGCGCAATTTGTCCTTTTGCTCCATCAGATCCTGCCAGGTGAGCCAGTGCGCCGCCAGTATGTCGTCGTCAAGTGCGTCGGTGACATGTCGGCGCGCTTCGCCAATAAAACAGCAGCGATGGTAGGTCAGGCCGTTGGCGGCTGAGCGCAGGATATAGAGGCCAAGAAAGCCGGTGAGCTCTACGTCGTAGCCTGTTTCCTCAAGGGCCTCCCGCCGCGCCGCTTCAAATACGGACTCACTCCTTTCGATGTGCCCGGCCGGCTGGTTCAGGACGACGCGTCCGTTGCTGCGTTCCTCCACCATCAGAAAATGATCGTCATGCTGTACCACAACAGCCACCGTTGCGTTGGGTTTCCAGGTCATAAACCATCCTTAGTGAGTTTGCTGCCGTGCCTCAACCTGCGAACAGGGTGCGGGCAGTGACTGTAGTAAATTTACCCTTTGCGAGGATAACGCCCCAGATGCGGTAGTAAAACTACAAAACGGAAGCAAAAATCTCTACCATATGCACCGAAAGAATAATCGGGATGCCGACTCAGGACGAAGTGGTGTTGCCATGATGTCAGGCATCTTCTGACGCCGGATAAACAAGGATACTGGCTAGCGGAGACGAGAATGGCATACGAAAAAATCACTGTACCCAGTGACGGTGACAAGATTACGGTCAACGCGGACCTGTCACTTAATGTTCCCAATCACCCGGTCATTCCCTATATAGAAGGCGATGGCATTGGTACCGACATCAGCCCGGTGATGATCAAGGTGGTCAACGCCGCCGTCCAGAAAGCCTACAGCTCCAAACGCTCCATTGTCTGGATGGAAGTGTTCTGCGGCGAGAAAGCCACCAAAGTCTACGGGCCGGACACCTGGTTGCCGGCGGAAACTCTGGAAGCGCTGCGTGAATACTCCGTCAGCATCAAAGGGCCTCTGACGACGCCCGTTGGTGAAGGCTTCCGCTCGCTTAACGTCGCATTACGCCAGGAACTTGACCTCTATGCCTGTGTCCGCCCGGTGCGTTGGTTTGAAGGGGTGCCCAGCCCTGTTAGCCATCCGGAGCTGACCGACATGGTTATCTTCCGGGAAAACTCAGAAGATATTTATGCCGGCATCGAATGGCAGGCCGACTCACCTGAAGCCAGGAAACTCATCCATTTCCTGCAGGACGAGATGGGTGTCACCCAGATCCGCTTCCCCGAGACCTGCGGCATTGGCGTAAAACCGGTATCAAAGGAAGGCACCCAGCGGCTGGTTCGCAAAGCGATTCACTACGCCATTGAGCACGACAATCCTTCGGTGACCCTGGTGCACAAGGGCAACATCATGAAATTTACCGAAGGGGCCTTCCGTGACTGGGGTTATGAAGTGGCACGGGAACGCTTCGGGGCGGAACCTCTGGATGGTGGGCCCTGGCACGTCATGACCAACCCCAATACCGGTCGTGAGATCGTGATCAAGGATGTGATTGCTGATGCTTTTCTGCAGCAGATCCTGATGCGCCCCCATGACTACAGCGTGATCGCCACCCTCAACCTGAACGGCGATTACATCTCCGATGCCCTGGCGGCTGAAGTGGGCGGCATCGGGATTGCGCCAGGTGCCAACATTGGCGGTTCCGTGGCCCTGTTCGAGGCAACCCACGGCACGGCACCCAAGTACGCCGGCCAGGACAAGGTCAACCCGGGTTCGCTGATACTCTCGGCAGAGATGATGCTCCGGCATCTGGGCTGGGACGAGGCGGCGGATCTCGTTATCAAGGGAATGGAAGGCGCGATTGCCAACAAGACGGTCACCTACGACTTTGAGCGCCTGATGCCGGATGCGACGCTGCTCAAGTGCTCAGAATTCGGTGACGCCGTGGTTGAGAACATGGAAGTCTGAGAAGCACGACCCGGGCGCAATCAAAAAACCCTGCTGATTCAGCAGGGTTTTTGGGGCCGGGCAAGTGGGCTGGTCGGCAGTCCCCCGAGGGCGGCTCTTGCGTCCACCAGACTTGGCGACAGAATGTCGCGGAGCAGGGCGAGTGTCCGGTCAGGCGTTTGCAGCCGAATGCTGTCGGGCCGAACTCTCACTGGAGCTGCCCTCGGAGGAAGCCTGATCCTCTTTGGATTCCTCGCCGCCTCCCTCGCCACCGGATTCTTTGTTTTCCCGGGCCGGTGTCTCCAGGGGAATGATATTCACGGCATGAATCCCCTTGGAGCTGGGTTGTTTCTCGAATTTCACGTACTGGCCCGCTTTCAGCGTCTTGTATCCTTCCATCTGGATCGCTGAAAAATGAACGAACAGATCTTCGGATTCCCCGTCTTCTATGATGAACCCGTAGCCCTTGGCGTTATTGAACCATTTAACCTTGCCCTCGTGCATGGTGTCCTCCTTGCTGCGGCAATTGGTTGGTCGGCACTGCTCCATAGACTGAAGCCTGGTTTCTGCTCCAGTGGTTTTATCCGCAGAGCCTTCCTTATTATTGTTATGAGTGATAAGCGACTTGCATATTTTACCGAGCGAAATTAATTGTAACGCTTTGTAAAATATTACAGGTAACTGTTGACTAAAACTCAATGGCAGTCAAGCGCCTGTTCATGAAATTGGGGGCAGGTTCCGCAAACGATTTGTGAGGTGGCCGTAGGGCTTTGGGCTTCCCAGTCGTGGTAGAATTGACCCGAATCAGATCAGAAATTTCCAGGAATTTTCCGACCGCCCCCGGTGCGTTAACAGATGATTAACAAAGATACGTTCGTAAAAGTGGATATGCCTCTACTAATATTGAATCAGGGTGAAGACGAAGAGCCCGGTAAAGGCGACGGTACTGCCGTCGCGCCCGAGAAACCGGCGGTAAAGCGGCCTTCCCTGTACA
>SLIH01000451.1 GCA_007135745.1 Halomonas sp.
CCATCCGGCGCAGTGGCCCAGCGGTTGAAGCCGGGGTTGAGGCGGTAGATTTCCTGAATATCCACTTCAGCCATTTCCGCGGCCTGCGCCAGGTCAATCTGTCCGCCAACATCGACGACCTCGAAATAGGGTTCATCCGGCATCTCCGGGAGTACTATGCCGTACTCGTCCGGGTCTTTGATGATCTGGGCCAGCGCGATGAGCTTGGGTACATAATGTCTTGTCTCCCGTGGGAGCCTGAGTGACCAGAAATCCGTATCCTTCCCCTGATTGGCATTGCGGCGGATAGCGCCCGAGACGCGGCCACCCCCTGCGTTGTAGGCAGCCAATCCCAGCTGATAGTCGCCACCAAAGCGCTCACTGAGCTGGTGAAGGTAGGTGAGGGCACCTTCAGTGGAAGCAATGATGTCGCGGCGGCCGTCGTACCACCAGGTCTGTTCCATACCAAAGTGTCGGCCCGTTGAGGGGATGAACTGCCAGATGCCGGCAGCACGTCCATGGGAATAGGCGAAGGGGTCAAAAGCGCTTTCCACAATGGGCAGCAAAGCCAGCTCTCCTGGCAGTTCCCTTTCTTCTATTTCGTCCAGAATGTAGTTCAGATACCGCTGCGCCCGGGCGGTTGTGCGGTCCATATAGAGCTGATTCCGTGCGTACCAGTTGCGATGGGTACGGATCAGATCGTTGTCTATGCTCAGGTCGAGTTTGAAATTGGCCCGCAGGCGGTCCCAGATGTCATTGTCTCCGGAACCGTCCATGTCCACGTCGAGATCATCACCAGGGCTGTCCGCCAGTACCTGTTCCCCGACGGGAGTGTCCGTCATCAGGGCAGCTGACACGTTGCCGTATGTCTTATCCCGCGCCACGCTGGCGTCCATGGCTGCAATCTCGTCCACGGATCGGAGCTTTCCATTGGTGCTTTGGCTCGTGTCACCGTCCTCCCTGGACAGGGTTCCGCAGCCTGCGGTGGCGATGGCAAAGGAAAGAACCAGGGATCTCGAAGCGTGTTGAATCATGGGTACAGCACCTGAATGGATTCGGGGCAGGGGCGCTTAGCTTCCCTGACCGTACAGTTAATCAAGATACGCAGCATGGAGGAGTCTAGGTGGACACCGACATACCGTCAATTACAACAGGTTACGGTTTCTGAGGAGTTCTGTAGCCGAGGGGCCGGCTACCCGCCATGCCCCCCCTTCAGAAGTTGTCCTTCCAGTGGCGGATGGCGGCAAAGACCTGATCCGGGTTTTCGCGACTGACGTCCAGAGCCGCTTTCTGTCCATAGGCTTCGGCCGCTTGTTCGACATCCTCGGAATCCCACCGCAGGAACGGATTTATTCTGAGTTCGCGACCCAGAACAGTGGGCAAGGTCGGTCTGTCGTTTTCCCTGAGCCGTTTGCATTCTGATTCATAGCTCTGCAGCTCCTTGTTATCCGGCGTTACAGCCAGGGAGAAGGCCACGTTGGCAAGCGTGTATTCGTGGCCACAGTAGAGCTCGGTCCTTTCCGGGAGATCGCGCAGCTTGGCCAGTGATTGGCGCATCTGAGCCGGAGTTCCTTCGAAAAGGCGACCACAGCCGCAGGCAAACAGGGCGTCGCCACAGAACGCCACCGGGACGTCCAGCGGTGTATTCTCGGCAATAAAGGCAATGTGATCGAGTGTGTGGCCTGGAACCTCCAGCACGTTGAACTGCCAATCCCGCCATTTGAAGGAATCACCTTCGCGAAGTTCATGGGTAACGCCCTTGTAGGGAGAGTTCGTCGGGCCATGAACAGGAACCTTTGCTTCCCGCAGAAGCGTCTTGATGCCGTGACTGTGATCGGGGTGGTGGTGGGTCAGAAGGATCATATCCAGGGTCAGCCCCCGGCTTTCGAGGAAGGCGGATACCGGTGCGGCATCACCTGGATCCACCACCAGCGCCTTGTCCTGCTCCCTGTCACTGATACACCACACGTAGTTATCGTTGAAGGCGGGTATGGCATCAATGCGGTACGTCATGACTCCTCCTGGGTTCTGGTGGGCAATTCCTTGGAATTGCCTGGCAAATGGACACCGCCATGATGCCCCCTGGCGGGCACCTGCGTCCATGGCCTGGGGCTTGCCATGAGCGGTGCTCCGCGCTGACAATGTAAATTCCACAGTAGGGGGCGTTTATGTCAGACGGGCTCAAAACGCATCGGTACCGTTGTGAAGCGCTCGCGGCCTGGTTTGGTACGGACCTGGGAAACCTCGTTCTGGAGGCTGAGAAGGCGCGTATCGCGGCGGCCATGAATCAGGCCTTCGGAGTTCGGCAGCTTGAGATCGGGCTTTGCGGAGACCTTTCGGTTACGCCTCCGCAGCAGGAGTGGCACCGAATGCTTGCCGTGCCTGTGTGGGACCGCAGCCTGGGTCGTTGCGAGGATGTTGGCCCTCTGGTGTGCCGTCCGGAAGAGCTGCCTTTCGGAGACGATGCCCTGGATGCGGTGGTGCTGCATCACACTCTGGATCTTGCCGAGTATCCCCATAGCGCTCTGCGCGAGAGTGCGAGAGTGGTTCGTCCTGGCGGCTGTCTTGTGGTGGTAGGGTTCAACCCGATCGGTTTCTGGGGGATGCGACGCCTGTTCAGTACTCGCCGGCGCATGCCATGGAATGCCCGTTTTATGCTCTGCCGCCGGGTGCACGACTGGTTGAGCCTGCTCAACTTTGCGGTTTCCACCAGTCGCTATGGATTTCTGCGTCCACCGACCTACAATCGGCGTCTGTTGTCGAGGCTCGAGTTCATGGAGCCTCTCGCGTCTGTGGGGACACAGGTTCCGCTCGGGGCCTTTTACTGCGTCTCCGCGTTCAAGGAAGAGAAAGGGATGATCGGCCTGCGTCCCGAGTGGGCAACTCGCAAGGTCGTCCCCATTCCGGTTGGAGGACGCTCCACGACGATGCCGGGATTGAACGGACGTAGCCGGCCGGCCAGACGTCACAGGCATCGCTCAGAAGAGGAAGGAAGTAATAACGAATGACAGAACCAGTAGAGATGTTCACCGAC
>SLIH01000456.1 GCA_007135745.1 Halomonas sp.
CTGGAGACAGGCGAACAACAGGCGCTATCGAAAGAAGAGCTTCGCCATTTTCACGCCGAGTTCAGGGATGAGGTGGCGCCTGCCATTGATTCGCACCGTGAACACCAACGCAAGGCTTATGAACAGATGAAGGAGATCGCGGTCCGGTAACCGCGGCTATGCTCATGGATGAGCGCCTGCAACTCCACCCTGTTGAGAACATACCGCGGCTACGTCGGCTGGTCGCAAGTGTACTGGGCTCCTCAACAACCGAAAGCCTTGGCCGTTACCCACAGCTCGAGCACGCCTGCTTACACCTTCATCGATCAGGCACCGTAGCAGCGGTGGTCCAGCGGCAGGTTCAAGACCCTGATTTCCTGGCCGAACACGGCACGTACTACTCCCGATGGGCTTATGCAGTGTCTCGATTCTGCACCCGCATCCACTTCTTTTCAGCGAAGCCGAAATCCGCGGATGTCCTCGAGGCGATAGACGGCTGGGCTGAAGCCGGAGAAGACGTTTACCTCGGGTTCATCACGTTACGGCCCGTCGCGAACAGTCCTGTCGCCGCCTCGTTTATGCGCAAGCCCAGCTCGGGATGGGGCCAGTTCATACGCACATACGACAGATATCCCGTTAACCTCTCAGGTCGGCAGTTCCACGTTGACGCCACACCGTTTATGCAGCAGGACAATGCGGTCGGCGCCTGCGCACAAGCCTCCATCTGGATGGCCTTACGCACGTTGCGCTGGAAGGAAGGGCGCTCCGCGTTCAACCCTGCCGACATCACTTCGGCCGCAACCCGGTTCATGGTTAGTGGCCGCACCTTACCCAATCGGGATGGCCTCCGAATAGAGCAAATCACCGAAGCCATCAGGACAGCAGGCTATTCTCCCCACGTAATCTACCTCAGAAAGCCAGGCGCTAACGGGAAAGAAGCATGGGAACCAGGAGAGTATGCCAAGGTATGTCGCACTCTCTACCCCTATATTGAATCAGGCATTCCTGTCATCCTTGCCCTGCTCCATCCGTCAGGCGGTCATGCAGTAGTGGCTATCGGGCACGGCTGGAGCAGGCAAGACCCAGCGCAGGGACGTCGCCCTCAGCCTGTCCGCGAGAAGCTGGCAGGAGCTGCGTTGCTGGACGCTTCCCAGTGGGCACACCCCTATTACATCCATAATGACAACACAGGCCCTTATTTGGAATTGCCCAGAGGACCAGGGAGCGGATACACGCTTGCAAACGCCTTCTGTGCAATTCCGTTACTGTCTTCTGATATTCTCGTGGATGCCGATGAGGCAAGAACAGCCACCATCAGCCTTCTTAATGACGTAATGAACATTGAGAAGGTCCGGAAAATGATTGACCTTCCATCAAGGTTGGTTACTCGAACACTGTTGCTGGCTCGCACCAAGGTTCGGGAACAGGCGCTGGCCTCGAATCTGAACACCGCAGTCAAGCGGTACTACCGTACCAAGTGGTTACCGAGTCACATCTGGTCATTAGAGCTTCACCCAGCGCATGATTATGGGAACTCACCCACAATTGGATTAAGCCCTATTGGAGAGGTGCTACTTGATCCCAGCGCTGACCCATCTGAAGGCCACTTTTTGACCATCCGAATTAACGGCGCCATCCTCAAGAACCACCCGGAGACAACGGACTTGATTATTGATCGCAACGCGTTTGACGGCAGTATCACGCTTGCGCTGCACAAGGCGGCATGACCCAACCATCATAGCGCTATGGAATCGTCAACGCGCAACCGAAATGCTCTGGTCAAAGCCGTCACTCCACTGCTGGCCGCAGAGCCCCTCGTTGTTTGCGCTTATCTCTTCGGCAGCGTTGCTCGGGGTGATGCTGGCCCCCGAAGCGACGTCGATATTGCCGTATTGACCTCAAATGACGTTAAGCCGGGGCTCCTGAGCCCGCTCACCCGACTAAAGCTGGACCTGGAAGATACCCTCGGCCAGAGGGTAGATCTGATACAACTGAACCATGCGCCGCCAGATCTTGTTCACCGCGTCCTGCCCGATGGCCTTTTGCTGATCGACAAGGAGCCGAACAGAAGAATCTCATTCGAGGTGCAGGCGAGGAACGAGTATTGGGACTTACTCCCAATTCTGAACGAATACCGGCGCGCACAAGGCAACACGTAACTCCCTGGGCTTTCTGCCATAGAAAAAGCCCCGGCTGTTACACCGGGGCTTTCAAGGCCAGAGGCCGGAGCCAGACCACACACCGCCAATCAACTCATCTCTAAACCAATGCGGCAGTGCAAGACCTGACCCCTAACTCTGCTCTCTAGTCTGCACATGCGCTTGGCAGAAGCGCATCATCAATGCCATCCCCACTGCAAGCCCAGCCGCGAATTCGCGCAGGATCAGGATCCTCGCCTTGCATCTCTGGGCTTATCTCCAGCGTGTTATTACCAACGGCACTGTCCGATTCAAACACGACGTCAATTTGCTCCTCGCCCGCGTTCCAAGTATAAGAAGCGACGTATTGGCCGGCGTCTGAGTCGATACCTTCGAATCGTGTGCCGCCTTGGTCTTCGCCGGGCAGCGAACCATTCTGAGCAACCCATTCTCCGATGTCAGTCCGGAGACCAGAAGTCAGAGAGAACCCCTCAGAAACCTGAGCCCTCGCCGTATAATTCTGATACTGTGGAATAGCAATCGCCGCCAAAATACCAATGATCGCCACAACGATCATCAGTTCGATCAATGTAAAGCCCTGTTGCTTCTGCATGGTCGTTCTCCTGTCGAGTCGACTTTCAACCCATCGCCCGTCTCCGGGCCCACATAACCAAGGAGGGAATCTTCCTCCTGCCCCTGCATATGCAGAAGCAGTGCCAACCTATCCCACCCGGGCACCGCCAGCCAACACCCCACCCCCAAGCCACTGATTAGAAGAACTTAACCCGCCACATCAAAGCCGCCAGGCACCCTACTGCCACCGCACCTTTTCCCTACCCCAGGCCCGGGCACTGCCCCCGGCCGTCGCCATCACCTGCCGAAAAACGTCAGTCC
>SLIH01000061.1 GCA_007135745.1 Halomonas sp.
GGAACCAGCCACGGGCATCGGCATCCACACCATCCACGCTGAGGTTCTGCCAGTCATAGCGGCGCAAAAGCGCATCAAAAAGCCGGCCGGAGGAAAGGTCAACAAAGGCCTGGCCGGTAAAGTGGCCACTGAAAAAATGCTGACCACGCAACACAAAACGTGCCACCTGTTCGTCCTCATCACCACTGAGGTGCCCGGAAGCCTGGAAAACGCCGTCGTCAAAGCTCATATCCATGCGAGGAATATCGAAGTACCTCAGAGGTTCTCCTTCGACTGCCAGACCGACGCGCGCGTCCTGAATCTCGACTGCCGGCTCGGAAAGCCAGCGCCCGAGATCATCAATCCACTCCGCCAGCAATTCTTCAAAGTCTGTCATTGACCTGGCTGCCGTCGGCAGTGGGTCAACTTCCAGGACCTCTGCCGGCTCCCACAGCCCCTCGATCCCGATGCGACCGTCTTCTTTCTGGGTCAGCGTGAGCAACGCATCACGAAGCGCAAACTCGCGGAAAACCAATCGCATTCTTTGGGCCGAAACCCGGCTGTCGATGCGTATCCGGACATGCCCCAGAGCCCCCGCCACCTCTTCCCCATCGCTGGTGAAGATCTCGAGACCGTGAATATTGAGAACCGGGTCGACACCCTGCCAACCGCCACGAATGGCAGTAATCTCCACAGGCTGTCCAACAACGGCGGACAGCTCGCGCTCAATCGCATCGTGAAAATGGTGAAGGTTTCCCATAACCTGGCGCCCCAGCCCAATATAAAGAGCCAGCAACACCAGCAGAGTCAGTGCGGTAAACCAGATCAGGTTGACCAGCCAACGCAGAAGGCGGCGGCCGATACCTGCTTTATTTGCGGAAACTGTGTTTGCCATGAAAGGGCCATCGGCAGGCCAGAGGGCGCATTAACTTATTCAGCATAACACGGGACAGTGAGGGACTGTGCCGTTACATCTACAACAACACCACATCATATTGTTCCTGAGTATAGACAAGTTCCACCTGAAACTTGACCGTCTTGCCAATAAAAGTCTCGAGATCCGCCACATTGTCGGACTCTTCATCCAGCAGCCGGTCGACCACGTTCTGGGAAGCCATCACCAGGAAGCCTTCAACCTCGTAGGCGCGGTTAACGCGGAGGATTTCCCGAAAAATCTCATAACAGATGGTTTCCGGCGTCTTCAAAAATCCCCGACCATCGCAGACCGGACAGGGGGCACAGAGCAACTGTCCCAGACTCTCGGTCGTCCGCTTGCGCGTCATCTCCACCAGACCAAGCTCCGAGACACCGGTAATCTTGGTTCGTGCGTGATCCCGCTCGAGCATCTTTTCCAGCATCCGTAATACCTGTCGCTGATGCTCGGAATCCTCCATATCGATGAAATCAATAATGATGATCCCGCCAAGATTACGCAGCCGGAGCTGGCGGCTGATAGCCCGGGCCGCTTCCAGGTTGGTCTTGAAAATTGTCTCTTCCAGATTGCGGTGTCCAACAAAGGCTCCGGTATTGATATCGATGGTGGTCATCGCCTCGGTCTGATCAATAATCAGATAACCACCTGATTTGAGCTGAACCTGCCGGCTCAGTGCCTTCTGGATCTCATCTTCCACACTGTAAAGATCGAAAAGAGGGCGTTCGCCAGGATAGCACTCAATCTTTTCCTGCAGCCCTTCAACAAATTCATGGGAAAACTCCAACAGCTTCTGATAACTCTCGCGCGAGTCTATCCGTATTTTTTCCGTCTGCGGCCTGACCAGATCCCGCACCGTTCGGATGAACAGAGGCAGATCCTCATAGATCACGGCAGGCGCCTCCAGCTCACTGGCGTGATCCATGACCGCGCTGGAAAGGCGGTTCAGATAGGCCATATCACGGGCAACATCCTCTTCCGTCGCCCCTTCCGCCGCCGTTCTCAGGATGTAGCCGCCGGCATCCAGAGCATGCGACTCAGCGCTCACAGCAATCAGATCCTTGAGCCGCTGTCGCTCCTGCTCGTCCTCAATACGCTGGGACACCCCAATGTGGGAAACCGCCGGCATGTAGACCAGATAACGGGAGGGAATGGATAAGTGGGTGGTCAGCCGGGCACCCTTGGAGCCAATGGGGTCCTTGGTGACCTGGACAATGATGGATTGACCCTCGCGCAGCAGCGATCGGATATCAGGCACTGTACGCACTGTATCCTGCTGATCATCGCTCCCCCCCAGATCAGCAACATCCGAGGCATGAATGAACGCCGCCCGTTCCAGGCCAATATCGACAAAAGCTGCTTCCATTCCGGGCAGAACACGCACCACCCGGCCTTTGTAAATATTGCCAACAATACCCTTGCGACTGGTACGTTCAACATACACCTCCTGCAGCATGCCGTTCTCTACCACGGCCACGCGGGTTTCAACAGGAGTGACGTTGATCAGAATTTCCTCACTCATGGGCTACTCCCCAGTTCTCCCATACTGGTTGCCCCGACTGCTCGAGCAGATCCGCGACAGCGTTAAGCGGAAGCCCCACCACGGCACTGTAGCTCCCCGAAATCTCACTCACAAAGGCACCACCCAGTCCCTGGATACCATAGGCACCGGCTTTGTCCCAGGGCTCATCCGTATTCAAGTATGCTTCGATTTCCGCTTCACACAACAGCCGGAAACGCACCTCCGTCGTTACGACACGCTCGCGGACCGCCTCGTCATTGGCCAGCGCAATACCCGTCATGACCCGATGACTGCGGCCCGACAGTTGACTGAGCATACGCTGTGCATGGTCGCGATCCCTCGGCTTACCGAGAATCTCGCCATCCAGTACCACCGCGGTATCGGCGCCGATGATCACAACCCCCGACGCATACCCACGCTGGCACTCCAGAGCCTTTTCCCGCGCCATGCGCAGGACATAAAGATCAGCGGCCTCACCTTCGCGAGGCGTTTCATCCAGATTCACCGGACGAACCTCAAATGGCAGACCAATCTGGGCAAGCAACTCCCGGCGACGTGGTGAGGCAGA
>SLIH01000127.1 GCA_007135745.1 Halomonas sp.
TGGCAAACGGAGATTACGGAGTTTCCCCTCCCAATCCGACCCAACATGAGTAAGCTAAGGAGCAAGCCATGCGTAATATCAAGACTCAAGTACAAAAGGGCTTCACGCTCATCGAACTGATGATCGTGGTCGCCATCATCGCCATCCTGGCCGCCATCGCCATTCCGGCCTACCAGGATTACATGGCCCGTACGCAGGCAGGCGCCGCCCTGTCCGACATCCGCGGTGGAGTCACGGCCTTTGAAGAGTTCATTTCCCGCGGTGTGGCCGCGTCCATCGTCGATGAAGACTTGTCAGTGATCGGGCTGCAGCAGACCGCCCGTTGCCCAGACATGTCGGTAAATTCAGAAGTAGACAGTGAAGAAATCGACTGCGGTGCGATTGAAGGCTCTCCCGCACTCGGCGATGCGGAAATCAAGCTGGTGCGCAACAGCGCTGGTCAGTGGGACTGCGAGGTCACCAACATGGAGGTCAAATTCCGCCCGGACGGATGCGACGAAGCATAAGAGTCACACTTTGTCCTATCGGACCAAGTGGGGAGCCACCGGCTCCCCACTTTTTTGCCCGGACAAGACAACCATTCTCGTCGAACGCCCCACTCGGCTCAACATTCGTTCACCATCCCCACTCCGGCTCATGCCCATTCATCGCCACTCGGGGACAGGGTGATCCAGAGCCCTTTGCCAGCACCGTGAAGACAACACACAATTCTGATCGACTGCTCCTCTGACCGAATCTTCCACAGTCTCCCTCAACCCACCAATCATCATCGCTAATAGCCAACACCTCTCCTGAGCGTCAGATCCTGATGCGGCTTGTACAATCTGCCTGATTTCCAGTAGGCTATTCATTCAAGCCCCTGTCCACCCAACCAACCCAGGCTGGAGCCAGCATCCGATGAATCAAGAGGTCTTCGCCGAGCATCCTGGTGCTCGCTGGAAACTCGCTGTTGCATGGATACTGATCGCAACAGGCACGGCAATCCTGTTCTGGCCTGGCATCAGCGGCCCTTTCACCTTCGACGACATACCGAACATCACCGAGCAGCCGGCGGTCCATGCGGAACAAATCACGGCGTCCAGTCTGAAAGAGGCGGGGGGTGCTTTTTCGAGCCGGTTCTCGTTCGGCCGCCCCCTTGCCACCATCACATTGGCCATCGATCATGCTCGCGCCGGCGGACTCGATACTCCTGCTTTCAAGCAGACCAATGTGCTGATCCACATCTTCAACACCCTGCTGGTGCTGATTCTTGTTTACCAGCTACTCAATTTCGCCACGGCAGCCAGTGGCCGTCTGGCTCCCGCCGCGCCAGCCCCGCAATCGAGGCATCTGCCGATCTGGGCGGCCGGGATCACCCTTCTCTGGGCCATCCATCCACTGCAGGTCTCGACCGTGCTCTACGTCATACAGCGCATGGAAATGCTTGCAGTCACCTTCACCCTGTTGGCGCTGATCACCTACGCTTACGGCCGACAGCGCCAGATTCAGGGCCGATCGGCCGGCTGGTCACTTGTCGCCGGCTCCCTGGTTCTGGCCGGCATCGGGTTTCTGGCCAAGGAAACTGCAGTGCTATTTGTGGCATTCGCACTGTGCCTGGAATTGACACTTTTCCGGTTCAGGGCAAGAGATCAGGCCACGATGTCAGCGCTGAAAAGCGCCTATGCTCTCATTTTGCTGTCGGGGTTGGTGATTTTTCTATTCTTTGTGATTCCAGCCTACATCCAGCCCGAGGCCTATCAGCACCGCGACTTCTCCTGGCAGGAACGCCTGCTGACCCAACTTCGCGTACTGCCCCTCTACCTGTCGCAGATCCTCCTCCCGCTCCTGGACAGGATGAGCTTCTACTACGACGCCTACCCGGTGTCGACCAGCCTGTTCGATCCTTTCACGACCTTTCTTGGAGGACTTCTGATCCTTGGCCTGCTGAGCCTGGCTGTGTGGCTACGTCACAGGGCACCGCTGATTGCACTGGGCATCCTCTGGTTCTTTGCCGCACACCTTCTCACCAGCAATATTTTCAGCCTGGAGTTGGTGTTCGAGCATCGAAACTACTTTGCGGTGCTACCGGTCCTGCTCGCAACGGCCTGTCTGATCCCGTACCTGTCAAGAATCCATGTTCCGCCGCGCCCTTTCAGCATTGCAGTCATGGCGCTTTTCGCAATTCTCATGGTCATCCGCTCAGCAACCTGGGGCGACCCGTTGAATCGTGCCATGCATCACGTGTCCATCATTCCCGATTCGGAGCGAGCACAACTCGACATTGGAATCATTTACGGAGGCATGTCCGATTCCAACCCTGCCTCACCTTTTTATCAATTTGCCGTAAGGGCATTCAACAATGCGTCCGAACTTCCCTACAGTTCACCGATACCCGAGCACGCCCTGATCCTGCTGGCCGCGACTGCCGGAGCTGAAGCTGACGAAGATTGGTGGCACAGGTTTATCAGCAAACTCGAGACACGCCCCCTGGGCGCCCAGTCACAACGAGCGACGCGGTCGATCGTATTGGCACGCGTCGATTCTCTCCCTATCGATGATGAATGGCTGGCAAAGACCTACCAGACCTTGTCACAAAGACAGGAAACACCCGCAAGCCTTCTCATACCTTTTCTTACCTATGCCCTCCAGGTGGAGGAGACGGAACTGGATGTGGGCGAAATACTTACGGAAGTCGCCAGGAGGGCAGCAAATGATCCAGACCAACTGCAGCAGTGGGCCGAGGAACTCATTGCCGCCGGTTATCATGAAAGCGCCCGAATCCTGATGCAATAGATTCCGCTCACGGAGATGCGTTGAAATAATCCAGAATAGGCATCGCGCGCGCCACTCCAGCAACTATACAACCCCAGGTGGAAACCACCCACAGGCTAATCCACGCCAGCGCCCTGATCGTCAACCTCCACACCCGCTTCCCGAAGCGCCGTCTTCAGCGCCTCGAGCTCTTCCGGTGAATCGGCCAGCAATTCCTTTGCTCGACCGAATGCCGTCGCGGTCAA
>SLIH01000256.1 GCA_007135745.1 Halomonas sp.
CGGTGCCCGTGCTTCCACTGACAATGGCCTCACCCAGCACCCAGCCCGCTTCAATCAACAGGCTGTCGCCGCCGTGGGGACTGCGGGTGAAGGCCACACCCGATACCCTGGCGGGCACCAGGGTCTGCACCACCAGCGCGATACCCGGAGGCTTCTCCGACAAGCCATGCTCACGCCGGTACTGACTGGCTCGGTAGGACCAGAGCGAAGCCCAACAGTGACGGACGGCATCGAGGACATCGGCCTCGGAGCGCAGATTAAGCACCGTTTCATACTGGCCGGCAAAGGAATGCTCCTCGCCGTCCTCATCCGCGACCGAGGAGCGCACGGCCACGGAGGGCGCAGCGAGCTCTCGATAGGCGTCGACCACCTGGGCTTGCACCTCGACCGGCAGTTCGGCCTGCCGAATGGTGCTCTGAATGGATTCAAACCAGTCACGCTGGTCCTTCGCCTCTTCCGGCGCGCCCGCTTCAATGCGTTCGCGCAGATCATCATTCCCCTTCAGAAAATCACCATAGGCCGCCGAGGTAATAACAAAGCCGTCCGGTACGGGAAGCCCCTGGGCCTTCATCCAGCCCAGGCTGCGCGCCTTGCCCCCGACGCTGTCGGCGGCTCCTGTGGCCACTTGTTCGAGATTCAGCACGAAAGTCATAGCAACCTCCTAACGGCGCTCATTCAATTTCAGCAACTACTCAGATTCGTATCAATGCCTGGGCATCCGGCTTGCGACGCGGTGCCGGATCAACACGGTCGCTGCAATAGCCCACCCGGGCGAAGAAAAAGCCCCTGCCCGCAGGCAGGTCAAGCTGGCGCTGAAAATCCGCGCGCAGCTCATCATGCTGAAGCACAACACTGATGGGGTGCAGGCTCAGGCCCCGGGAAGTCAGCGTCAGCCAGACAACAAACATCTGCGCACCAGCAACGAGCCTTGTATCCAGATCGCTCTCGTGTGACGGCATGAACCCATAGAGTAGCGCCGACGCCTCCCCCACGCGCTCACCGAACTGCCCCGCCAGAGAGCGAGCCAAACCAAGGCGCCCCAATCCGCGCATCGCCATCGGTGCAAGCACGGCCTGCAGGACGGGCCGCTGCCAGCCGGGGATTGGACCGAGCAGGTTGGCGATGGGCATACCGTCTTCCATCGCCTCCGTATCGTAAAAACGCAGGCAACGGTAGGTTTCCGCCCAGTTTCCGGCATGGGTGAACTCAATTGAAGCATGGCGGCCGACAAAGTCCGCCGCTGTCTGGATAGCTTCACGCGATTCGAGTAGCTGCCATGCCACAGCATGGGTCGGCTCATCAGTCACCGCGGGGAAGGCGAAGGTGCGCGGGCCGGAAACCGCCCCCGCCAGCCCCGGGGGCACCGGTCCAGCCTCATAGGGGCCGCGATGGGTCTTTCTTTCCTTTGCTGTGACGCAGCGCTGCGCGGCCTCCTGCCGTGCTGATTCATCCACGGTGCCGGTGACCCGCACCGTGGCCAGAGGTTCCATGGGGTCAGGCAACGCCTCCCGTGCGGCGTCGGCCACGCTGACCTCGGTCCGCCAGCCGCGCGCCGCCAGCCCCGTCACCAGCGACTCAAGATAGGCCCCGCAGCTTAAATGCATTTCCAGCTCATGGGCCTGTGGCAGCGCTTCAAGGCAGCGTTCACGGTCCAGCCCCAGCACCAGCTTCGCTATGACGCCAGCGGGCTCCGTCCTGGCCCGTGCCAGCGACCAGGGCTGCACATTGTGTGACGAGGGAGCGCGCGCGGCGATTTCCAGGGCAAACTGGAGGTCCTTTTCAAAGGCCTCCGTGTTGTCCAAAGTGGGCGCTTCCATGGTCCTCGGCTCCTCCTGGCAAATCCCCGTGATCAGGTGATGATCCAACGCGTTCGACGCATCAGTTCTTCACGGCCACAAAGGCGTCGCGCATAACGGGCATCTCGATATGCTCTGCGGAGGGAAAGCCAGCCGCTTCAAAACGCTGGCGATATTCCTCAGCGGTACTCTCCCGTCCGCCGTCGGTGGAAACCAGCATGTCCAGCGACAACAGGGTCGTCAGCTCCGGCCCGTTTCCGTCCTCGGCCAGTGCGCACTCAGTGGCCACTACCCGGCCACCGGGACGCAGCGCCTTATGGCATTTCTCCAGCAGGCGTACCTGGGTGTCCGGATCCCAGTCGTGCAGCACCCAGCCGAGATAGATTACGTCATAGCCCTCAGGCAGATCCTCGGTGAGGAAATCACCCGCCTGAGTGTCTATTTTGTCGGCCTTGCCGTACTCGTCCCGGATCCGGCGCTGGGTGATGTCACAGACCTCCGGGAGATCCAGTAGCGTAACGCGGATGCCGGGGTAGTGCTCCAGCAGTACATGCCCGAAAACAGCGGTGGCGCCCCCGACATCGAGTACACGCTCGTCACCACGCCACTCCACCGCCTGGGAGACAGCCATGGCTGTTTCGGCGTTGAAGCCATGCATGGTACCCAAAAAGGTATCCAGGGCTTCCGGATCGCTGTAGAGATTCTGAAAATGCCCTTCCTCGGATCCTGTCACCTGCTTCCAGCGGTTGCTGCCTTCCCGGACGGCATCGCTCAGCTTCTGCCAGAGCGGCATGACGTCCCGGTAGACGTGCATGATCAGGGCGCTGAGATCGGCTTCACAGCCCTCCACCAGAGTGGCCCGAACGGCGGGAGAGCAACGGTAGCCATCCGCTCCGTATTCGAGCAGGCCCAGGGCAGTAGCCGCCTGCAGCAGACGGGCGCATGCCCCGGCCTCCAGCTGGCATTTATCGGCAATGGCCTCGGCAGGCAGTGCCTGGTCGGCAATCGTATCGAACACCCCGAGTTCCTTGGCACTGAACAGAACCTGGGCCTTCCAGCCCCCGATGGCGAGGTCAACGATTTCCTGTGGGCTTTGCATGGTCATGGCGTTTTACACTCCTTCAGAATCTGTTGTTTTTGAGTTCGTAATATCAGGTCGCGGA
>SLIH01000295.1 GCA_007135745.1 Halomonas sp.
CTAAACTATGATTTGATGTCCCCATTGGATATGGCGTAAATTGTCAATTCAGGGGCATTTTCTGTCAATGACACCGGGGGGATTCGGAATCCCTCGAATGCAGAAGGTGTCTCGCTCCCGGTCGGGCAGTACGAGCCCCTCGACTTCAGCAGGCAGATTGGTTAGCGTCTGTTTGTCCTACTCTCTGTTCATGGTCAATGCATGAAGCTGTATCGGTTCATTGTCTGGTTGCTGAAGGTTTTCAGTCACCTTTACTTCATTGAGGTTCGCTCCTCGGGGCGGGAGCGGGTGCCGGAATCCGGGCCCGTCATCATTGCAGCCAATCATCCCAGCTCCATTCTTGACGCGATTCTTCTGGCTACCCGGATTCGTCGGCCTATCCATTACCTGGCCCGTAGCGGCCTTTTTCGTAACCGGTTTCTTGCCGCCCTTCTCTGGGCACTGGGCGCTATCCCGGTTTATCGGCCCGGTGAGTCCGAAGACCACGGCCAACGCAATGAAGCGGTTTTCCGTAAGGTTTTTGAACTCTTTGAGCGAGGAGGGTGTCTTGGGCTGTTCCCCGAAGGGCGGAATTCGCCCATGGGGCAGGTTGGTGAATTACGCACTGGGGGTGCGCGCCTGGCACTTGGAGCGGAAGCAAGAAACAACTGGCAACTTGGGCTGACCATTGTTCCCGTTGGGCTTAATTTTGAGAATCGGGAACTTTTCATGTCCGCGGTTCTTCTGCGTTTTGGAACGCCTATCCGCGTGGCCGACTTTGAGGCGATTTACCGGGAGGATCCCGAAGAGGCGGTTCGACAGCTGACCGCCAGGCTCCAGGAATCGCTACGTCGTCAGGCAATGCATGTGGAGGATGAACAGGTCCAGCAACTGGGGCAGGATCTTTCCGAGGCGCTCGGTTACCGGCTGATGCCGGCCTCTGCTTCCTCTGATTCAGGTTCCAGTGAAGAGGGCCGGTCGCCATCACGTCTCAAACGATGGATCTGGAAGCTGCTTGACTGGTATCGACCGGATGCGGCGGAGGTACTCGAACCATTTGCCGCGCGCGTTCAAAACCACGAGCAGGTTACCGACATACTGACCAAGGCGGCACACCGTGATCCCGATGCCTTTGCTGCGCTACGTAAACAGGTGGATCGTTACCAGGACCACCTTCGTCAGACGGAATTGAGCCAGACGACACGCCGCTCACTTGATGAGCCGGTGCGCGAGCGCCTGATCCGTTCGCGGATGACAATCTACGCACTGGCCATGGCGCCGGTCGCCGTGTTCGGGCTGGTGCACAATCTGGTGCCTTACCTGTTCACTATGTTCAGCGCAAGAATCGCGCGGGACGAGGCCATTCGAACCTTTGCCTATTTTGGGGTCGGTTTTCTGGCGTTTCTGCTGACCTATGGCGGCTTTGGATTCTGGTTATGGTATTCCGCCGGGATGGGCTGGGAATGGGTGTTGGTGTATATGGCTCTGCTTCCCCCGACCGGTTTTGCAGCCCTGGGTTATCGGCGCAATATTCTGGAGTATCGGGACAAGATTCTCGTGCGAACCTTTTTCTGGAACGAAGACGAGCTGGTTCAGTTGCTCCGGCGCGAGCGCCAGGCCGTGATCGAGCGGTTTGAGGAGCTGGCCGTAAAATACGGATATTGAGGTGTCGATGCTTTATTTTGCCTATGGCTCCAATATGTCCGGAGCGCGCCTGAGGAGTCGAGTGCCCTCGGCCCGTTCGCTCAGCGTTGCCCGCCTGGAAGCTCATCGCCTGGCTTTCCATAAGGCGGGGAGTGACGGGTCCGCCAAATGCGATGCATTCTTTACCGATACCGCACACCATGTGGTGATCGGTGTTGTTTTTGAGATCAACCCGGATGAAAAACACCATCTTGATAAGGTCGAAGGACTGGGGTTCGGCTACGATCTCAAGAGCGTCTCACTGTTGACGGGAGAGGGCACTCGGCTGGAGGCCTTCACCTATTACGCCACCCGAATCGATCCTCAGCGTCTGCCCTACCAGTGGTACCACGAGCATGTGCTGCGTGGCGCTCTGGAGCATCAGCTCCCGGATGATTACGTAGACCGAATCCGCCAGGTTTCCGTCCAGCCGGATCCTGACCCTGTCCGCCATGCCCGCGAACTCAGCATCTATGGATGATATGGCCGCCTGTTTATTTTTCCCCGGGTGCGATTCATGATGATCCCTCCCAAGATCCATCGGACTGACGGCTGAATCATGACTCTCCTAACCTGGATCGGTATTGCATTCTGTCTTTCTCAATCAGCGATTCTGTCGGGCCTGAACCTGGGCCTCTTTGCCCGCAGCAAACTGGAGCTGCAGGTGGCGGCAAAGAAAGGCGATACCAGAGCGGAGCGGGTTCTTAAGCTGCGGGAAGATTCCAATTTTGCGCTGGTGACCATCCTCTGGAGCAATGTCGCGGTTAACGTGTTGCTGGCTCTGTTGTCTGGCTCGGTCCTTGGCGGCGTGGCCGCTTTTCTCTTCTCAACCGTGATTATCACGATCTTTGCGGAGATTCTTCCCCAGTCGTATTTTTCACGCCATGCCATGAAAGTGGCGTCTCTCCTGTTTCCGGTGCTGCGGCTGTACCAGGCCATCATGTACCCCATCGCTCGCCCCACGGCCTACCTGTTGGATGTCTGGCTGGGGGGAGAGGAGGTTCGTTATTTCCCCGAACGTGACCTGCACAAACTGATTGAACTGCATATGGAAACTTCGGAAAGCGAGATTGAACGCGTCGAGGGACGTGGTGCCCGGAATTTTCTCGAGCTGGATGACATTCCGCTGCATCACGAAGGCGGAGCCTTGGATCCGGAAAGCATCGTTATGCTGGACTTCAAGGGCGACGAGCCTATCTTTCCCTCCATTTCTCCTACTCCCGAAGATCCGTTTCTTCGTGAACTCAGCCGCTCGGAATGCGGTTGGGCCGTGATTGTGGATGGTGCGGGTGAAGCACGGGTGGTCCTGCGTCCAGGGGATTTCCTGCGGGACGCGCTCTTTGGCGGCGATAAGTTTGATCCACACCGCCATTGTCACCACCCCATTGTGGTGAAGGATCCAATGGCGCGACTGGGGCAACTGATTTCCCGGCTTAAGATTCGACCGGCCAGCATGGGTGACACAATAGTCGGGGACGATGTCATTCTACTTTGGACGGATGAGCCAAGGATTGTCACCGGAACGGACATTCTGGGCCGGCTGCTGCGGGGGATTGGGCGGCTGACCCCAAACGAGTAGGCAGGAGAAGCCCTGAATGAACGCTTTGTCGCGGAACAACGTCTCTGCTGCCAACTACATTCGGAAAGTCTGCGGCTAGTGTCCCGTCTGGGTAATTCACTGACCTTCTGCGAGAACCAGATGGGACACTGGAGTCTCAGAAGTTTCATCAATTGAATAAAACGCCGGCCCGGTGAAATCACCCGGGCTGGAACAATAACCAGGGGAGTTTCTCATGGCGTTGGATGCTGATGTCATTGTTGTTGGTGCAGGCCTGGCCGGGCTCGTGGCTGCTGTCGAGCTGGCGGATGCAGGTCGCAAAGTGATTGTTGTTGATCAGGAGCCAGAACAGAACCTGGGTGGTCAGGCATTCTGGTCGCTTGGGGGGCTTCTGTTCGTTGATTCGCCGGAGCAACGCCGCATGGGCATCCGGGATTCGCGTGAGCTCGCGCTGCAGGATTGGATGGGCACGGCGGGATTTGACCGCGAAGAGGATTACTGGCCGCGGCGCTGGGCTGAAGCCTATGTCGATTTTGCCGCAGGCGAAAAACGCAGCTGGCTTCGCGCCATGGGGCATCGTGTTTTCCCGGTGTTGGGCTGGGCGGAGCGTGGTGGCTATGACGCCTGTGGTCACGGCAACTCGGTTCCCCGTTTCCACATAACCTGGGGTACCGGACCGGGCGTACTGGAACCCTTTGTGCGTCGAGTGCGTGCGGCCGAGGAAAAAGGATTGATCCGGTTCTGTTTCCGTTATCGGGTGGATGAGCTTCTCGCCACCGACGGCCGGATCGACGGTGTCCGGGGGGCTGTTCTTAAGCCGGACAACGCTGCACGGGGCGAAGAAACCAACCGTGAGGTGGATGGCGATTTTGAATTACGGAGCCAGGCGGTCATTGTTGCTTCAGGTGGTATCGGGGGGAACCATGACCTGGTTCGGAAAAACTGGCCAGAGCGTCTGGGCAAGCCTCCGGAACAGATGGTCTCCGGTGTGCCGGCTCACGTGGATGGCCGTATGCTTGGCATCAGCGAGAATGCCGGCGCGAGCCTGATTAACCGCGACCGGATGTGGCATTACGTGGAGGGCGTCCAGAACTGGAATCCCATCTGGCCCAGGCACGGTATTCGCATACTGCCGGGTCCGTCATCGCTATGGTTTGATGCTGAAGGCCGCCGTTTCCCGGCACCGCTGTATCCGGGTTCCGACACGCTCGGGCAGCTCGCCCATATTCAGTCCACGGGCTACGGCTACAGCTGGTTTGTCCTGGACCAGAGTATTATCAAGAGAGAGTTTGCTCTTTCCGGTTCCGAGCAGAACCCGGATATTACCGGCAAGAGCTGGCTGGAAACGCTGAAGCGTCCCTTTGGGAAAAAGGGAACCGGGCCGGTGGAGGCGTTCAAGGAGCATGGGGTCGATTTTATCGTGCGGGATAACCTGGAAGATCTGGTTCGGGGCATGAACGAGCTTGCCGGTGAAGACCTTCTGGATCCGGTCGACATGCGCCGCCAGATCGAAGCGCGGGATCGTGAGCTGGATAACCCCTTTACCAAGGATTTCCAGGTCATGGCCATGCACAATGCCCGCAAGTTTTCGGGTGACAGGATTGTCCGGACAGCGAAGCCCCACCGGATGCTCGATCCCAAACACGGTCCCCTGATCGCGGTTCGCCTCAATATCCTGACCCGTAAAACCCTTGGTGGCCTGCACACGGACCTGGATGCTCGGGTACTGGGCGACAATGGGCAGCCTGTCGAGGGCCTCTATGCGGTAGGTGAGGCAGCAGGATTCGGCGGGGGTGGCATGCACGGCTACCGTGCCCTGGAAGGCACCTTCCTCGGAGGTTGCCTGTTCTCCGGACGGATTGCGGGCAGGGCGGCCGCTAAAGCCACTGGATAAGTGCTGTATAAGAAAAAAGCCGACGCCCGGGGGCGTCGGCAGGCTCTCGAGAGAGGTGAGAGAAAGCGCGCCTTAGAATTCGGTGGTTATATTGGCCCAGAAAGCGCGACCGGGTTCATTGATTCGTTCTTCGCTGGCCCCCAGGTCAGCCGAGCCACGCTGGATGTGCTCGGCGTAACGCCGGTCACCGATGTTGTCGACACCCACACTCAGTCGGGTGCCCTCGAAAATCCGGGTCGCAACATAGGCGGACAGGGTGGCGAAGCCTGGGGTTTCAGTGGTGTCCACGCTGTAGATGGTGCCATTGCCGGGGTCGATACGGTGCTGACGCGCAACACCGCGCCATTCCACACCCAGGCGGTGCCTTGAGATCTCGTAGTCCAGGGCCAGGGTTCCTTCCAGCGGGGGTGTCTGAGCGAGCGGCGTACCGTCCGTGTCGTTGCGGCTGCGGGTGAAAGCGGCACTGGCATTGAAGGTCAGTGCGCTTGAAAGTGCATAAGAGAGATCCGCTTCAACGCCGTTGGTGATTGCATCGATGTTGCGTGCACTGGCTCCCTCGTCCGTGATCAGGATGTAATCGCTGTAGCGACCATGAAACAGTGCCAGGGTAGCCTCCAGGCGCGCAGTGCTGATGTTGGTGCCGATGTCAGCCTGTGAGAGGGTTTCGGTTTTCAGCCGGAAATCACGTTCCCGCTCCCAGAAATCCGGAGCCCGCTCCGAGCGGCCCAGGCCTGCGTACAGATTGAGAGGGAGTTCCTGAAGTGCTATTTCATAGCGCCCGAAACCGCTCCACTGGGATGAGTGATCCGTGGCGCCGGCACTGACATTGCTGTAATCGTCGCTGAATACTTCCGCTTCATGGTAGTCACCCCGCAGTCCAAAAGTGATCCAGCGCCGCTCGTCCAGATCATGTTCCAGCTCCGCGAAAACTCCCACATCCAGAAACTCCGATGTTTTCTCGGTGCGTTGATCCCGGAAGTTTGCCCCGGCAATCGGGTCGCCCATCGCCATGATGGGACCACTGTCACCATGCTCGCTCTCTGAATAGTCCACCCCGGCATGCAGTGCCGTCGTCGGCGCCAGGACAAAATCCGCGCTCAACCGACCACCGGTGGTTTCCCGATCCACGCGTCGCGTCATGGTCATCATCCCCGGATCGCGGAGCCTGAAATTGTCCATGACATGGTCAATGTCATTATGGAAAGCGACCAGCTCGATCTCAGGCAGCCAGTCTGCCAGGTTCTGCCGGGTTGCGCTGAGGCGGTAGCCTGTGCGGTCGAAATCCGTCCCGTCCATCCGGCGGTCATCATACGCCGCTTCCGCGTCGCTGCGCTCATAGGCGAATTCCACTCGGGTATCCTCGCCGGGTGTCCAACCCAGCGCGGCATGGCTACTCCAGCGCTCATGGGCTGAGTGAACGCGCTCGCCATCGCCGTCCCGGTAGTCATCCTGGGTTGAGAGCGTACCGATAAGGCGGCTGTATCCGTCTTCATTGCCGCTGGTTACGCCGGCAGCCAGATCACTTCGGCGCCAGCTGCCGGCCGTAAAGCTGGCAAAGCCTTCCGTGTCTGGTTCGGTGAATCCGGGGGCGTCGCGCTCAAACCTTACGCTCCCGGCAGGGGCCGTGCCATATCGCACACTCTGGGGCCCCTTGGTGATCTCGATCCGGTCATAGGACTGGGGAAAGGTATAGGCGGTTGGAGGATCCATTCGACCACTGCAGCCACCGCTAACCTGAGTCCCGTTCATCAGGATGTTCAGGCGAGAGCCCCCCAGGCCGCGCAGTTCCGGATCGCCGCTCGTACCCCCTTTACGGCTGACACTGAAACCCGGGACGGACTTCAGAAAGGCGCCACCATCCTGTGCCGGGAGACCAATGCGTGGCTGGCGGGGATCGCTGCTCACGCTGTAGGGGGTCTGCATTTTTGTGGTGGTGACCACCAATGGGGCGATACCCAGGTCGGTGTCGGCAGCGGCAGGCACGGCCGTGAATAGTGCGGATGTAGTGATGGCGATACTGCACCATCTCTTGCGGTTCTGTATCATCAGTTTGCCTCTGATTGAAAGTGGTTTCAGCCCCTGCTGGAAGCGGTTGAAGAATGGGTTTTCATCTCATCGCAAGAAACAGACCAATCTTTTTCTGTTCTCCAAGAGACTGAATTTGAATGAAAAAGGTAATAATGGTGGGCTCAGGTGACGGAAGGGGCTGTGTGAAATGCCACACTGGCTGCGGCAAATGGCTCAGTATTTGATTTGCATCATGTCGTTTCAGATCGCCGGGGCGGATGATGGGTGCTGAATGGCTCATTGCCTTCCTGCTGGGGCTGGTAAGCAGTACCCACTGTGTCGGCATGTGCGGAGGTATTGTGGGTGCGCTGACGCTGAGTCTTTCCCCTGAGGTACGCCGCCGCCGATTCAGGTTTCTGCTATACAGTGCCCACTACCACATCGGGCGTATCGTCAGCTACATGGTGGCTGGTGCCCTGGTGGGTGGAGGCGCGGGGTTGTTTCAGAGCTTCGCGGGTGCCACCAGCGCCCTGGTCATGCGACTGGTGGGCGCGGGTTTTCTGGTCGCGGTGGGTCTTTACATTGCGGGTTGGTTTCCGCGCTTTGTAAGGGTGGAGTCCCTCGGGCAGCCAGTCTGGCGCCGCCTGGATCCGCTGGCGCGGCGTCTGCTGCCGGTTCGAAGTCTGCCCCAGGCGTTCAGCTTTGGACTGGTTTGGGGATGGCTGCCCTGTGGGCTCGTATATTCGGCCTTGATCTACAGCCTCAGCACTGGTTCGTTGGGACAGGGCATGGCCGTGATGGGCTTTTTTGGACTGGGTACCATACCAGCACTTCTTGTGGTGGGACTGATGGCTGAGCGCGTCAGCCAGGTGATGAGGAAACCGGGCGTGCGGCAGGTGGCGGGCGTGTTGATTGTTGCCATGGCACCCGTGCCCTTTCTTCTCGAGCTGCATGGCTGATTGGGTGCCAGGGGTTTGCAGGGTGGAATTGGAATAGGTAGTAGCTATGTGGCGAACTGAGGTTGATACAGCATTAAAAGGTGATTCTCCGCAGCTGCAGTCCGTGCTGCGCTCGGCTCGTCTGGTCGCGGCGACGGATACAACCACGCTGCTTCTGGGTGAGACCGGCACCGGCAAGGAGTTGCTGGCCAGACTGCTGCATGAACACAGCCCCCGTCACTCGGGACCATGGGTGGCCGTGAACTGCAGTGCTCTTCCGACTGAACTGGTGGAAGCGGAGCTGTTCGGATATCGTCGCGGTGCCTTCACCGGCGCGGTGCAGGATGGGGCGGGTTTCGTGCATCAGGCGGATGGCGGAACCCTGTTTCTGGATGAGATCGCGGAGCTTCCACTTGCTGGCCAGAGCAAACTGCTCCGGTTTCTGGAACAGGGGGAATGCCAGCGACTGGGTGCCTCCAGGCCTGAACAGTTGGACGTACGGATAATTGCCGCTACCCATCAGGATCTTGCTGCGCAGGTGGCGCAGGGCCGGTTCCGCTCCGATCTTTACTATCGCCTCAATATCATTCCGCTGGAACTGCCTCCTCTGCGTGAACGCCAGGGTGATGTTCGTTTGCTGACCACTCATTTCGTTGAGGAGGTTGCCTGTTCCCATGGACTGGTTCCGCCGCGTTTCGCCCCCAGTGCGCTCGAACGCTTTGAGCAGCATGAGTGGCCGGGTAATGTGCGGGAGCTGAGGAATCTGGTGGAGCGCTGCGTGGTTCTTATGAGTGGCCGCACCATTGAGGCATCCGACCTCCCGGAAGGTTGGCTGCCGGATACCTGTGTTGCTGAGCAGGAGCTGCCTTTGCACCTCCCCACTGGCGGGGTCAGCCTTGAGAACGTTGAGGTAAGCCTTATAAGGCAGGCACTTGAACGTGAGGGCGGCAACCGAACAAAGGCCGCTCGCCTGCTCGGGCTGACCCGGGATACCCTCCTGTATCGCCTGAAGAAATATGCCCTCTCAGATTCCTGATCAGGCGCTCCCTGGAAGCCTTTGATAACCGTCAATGCATTCCTCTATGGCGCTCTCTAATCTTGGATGACCCTGGATCAGGAGAGCGTCGTGATGAACGAATTTGGCGAGGTGACTCAGACGGAGTCCGGTTACGAAGCACGGCTTGAGCGCTATGTGGCGCATGGCCAGCATGAGCTTTGGAAGATGCTGACTGATTCGGAAAAACTGCCCCGGTGGCTGGCTCCTGGATTCGTTGAGCAGCGTCAGGGTGGCCAGGCCAGAATTGATTTTGAAATGAGTGGGAGCACCATTGATTCCACGGTGACTGCCGTCGATCCGCCCTCCCTGCTGGAATATTCCTGGAGCAGTGGTGATGCGCCGCATCGCCCTTTGCGCTGGGAACTTAGCCCGGAAGGGGCTGGCGTGCGCCTGACACTGACTCTTCAGTTGCCGATCCATGAAAACGTTCCCATCGCCTGTGCCGGCTGGGAAGCGCATCTGGACATGCTGCTGGCGGCACTTGAGGGGGTGCCGATCAGCTTCCCCGTGCAGCGCTTCAAGGAAGCTCGGGGTTATTATGAGGAGCTTGTGCCCCAATCCTGAGCCCATGGTGTTCCCCAAGACAGGGCGGAAGCAGGGTGGTATCGTCTGCTGTCTGAGCTGAATGCCGTCTTGGGTGCCGCCTATGGAATCAACGGATCAACAGACTGTTTTTACTGGGTTCCCCGCCCTGGATGATATTCTTGACAGTCTGCGTATCGGTGACAACGTTGTCTGGCGCGTTGAGCAGATTGAGGATTATCAGCGCTTCGTAGCACCCTTCGTGCAATCAGCGCTTGCCGAACAACGTGAGATCATTTACCTGCGTTTTGGCAACCATGCCCCTCTTGTCGAGCCCGGACCCGGGGTCACCATTGTCTCGATTGACGCCCTGGGTGGTTTTGAAACCTTCACCGCCCACGTCTGGCGCCTGATCGAGGATCATGGCCGGGGCGCCTTCTACGTCTCTGACTGTCTGTCGGATCTTCTGGATGCCTGGGTGACCGACATCATGGTCGGGAATTTCTTCCGGGTGGTCTGCCCCTTTCTTTACGAGCTCGATACCGTGGCGTATTTCGCGCTCTACACCCGCAGTCACTCCCAGAAGACGCTGAACCGCATCCGCGAGACGACTCAGGTACTGATTGATGTTCACCGGACACCCGAGAACGAAGTCTATCTGCAGCCGCTGAAGGTCTGGCAACGTTTTTCTCCCACCATGTTTCTGCTCCATCACCAGGAGGGCGAGCAGTTCCGGCCCATTACCGACAGCAGCGAGGCAACCCGGCTTCAGGTGCAGCTGGAGCGGCGCCTTGCGGAAAACCGTGAACACCGCCTGTTGGATTACTGGGATCGTCTGTTCCTTCGGGTGTCAGAAGTTCTCAGTGAGGAAGGCGATTCATTTGACGATGACACCCTGCTGCGTCAGGTGGTCGAAATACTTGTTGGGCGTGATGCGAGGATGCTTGATCTCGCCACGCGCTTTCTGACATTGCAGGATGCGCTGGATATCCGGGCCCGGCTGATCGGGACAGGTTTTATCGGTGGCAAGGCCGCGGGGATGCTTGTCGCGCGCGCCATTCTGCTGGATCAGGATCCGGATTACTGGGCCCCCAGACTTGAACCCCATGACTCCTGGTACCTTGGATCCGATGTTTTCTATGCCTTTCTGGTGCATAACGGCTGGTGGCCGAGGCTGATGCGTCAGCGCACGGAAGAGGGCTATTTTCGGGAAGCGGATCTGTTGCGCCGGGTGATTCCCAATGGGGAACTGCCGCCGGAAGTGCGGCTGGAGTTGGAGCGCATGCTCGATTATTACGGTCAGTACCCGATACTGGTGCGCTCGAGCAGTTTGCTGGAAGACGGCTTTGGCAATGCCTTTGCCGGCAAATATGAAAGTGTCTTTCTGATCAATCAGGGGGATCCGGAAATCCGGCTGAGGGCGCTGGAGGATGCCGTACGCTCAATCTACGCCTCCACGCTCAGCGAGGATGCGCTGACCTACCGTCTGCGGCGTGGCCTTGAGGGGCGCGAAGAGCCCATGGCGCTGCTTTTTCAGCGGGTCAACGGTCGTTACCATGATCGGTTCTTTATGCCCGATGCAGCGGGCGTGGGCGTATCCCGCAATGCCTTTGTGTGGGATGGTGACATGGACCCTCGTGCGGGGATGGTTCGTCTGGTGATGGGGCTGGGCACCCGTGCCGTGGACCGGATAGAGGGTGATCATGCTGCGGTTATTGCGCTGGATCAGCCGCGCAAGAAGCCCTACCGCAACGAGACTGAGAGTTACCGCTTCTCTCAGCACCAGGTTGATGTGCTTGATGTCAGCGGTGCAGGGCTCGTTTCTCAACCCCTTCAGGAATTGGTGCGTCATCTTCCGGACTCTACGATGCAATACCTCGCGGAGCAG
>SLIH01000071.1 GCA_007135745.1 Halomonas sp.
CTGGACACTGTTGAACTGGTCATGGCTCTGGAAGAAGAATTCGAAACCGAGATCCCGGACGAAGAGGCTGAAAAGCTGACGACGGTCAAGGATGCGGTTGATTACATCGAATCCCATACCTGACGCGCCAGTTTGGTTGCACCAGGCAGAAGCCGCCCCGAATCGCAGGGCGGCTTTTTTAATGGTGTTGTATGATTACGGATGGGAATGGTGATTACCTTCATCCGCAAGCTGGCCAGTGCGTCTCGTCTGGTTGGCTCGAAGTCATAGAGGTCAGACTATGTCTGCAAGACGTGTCGTCATTACCGGTACCGGAATGCTGTCCCCTCTGGGTAATAATGTAACCGAGAGCTGGAAAGGCATCTGTGAGGGAAAAAGTGGTATCGGGCCGATTGATCGGTTTGATACGGAGGGCTACACCACACGTATTGGCGGAGCGGTAAAGAATCTGGAACCGAGTGACTATCTGCCGCCAAAAGAGCTTCGTAAGCTCGATGCCTTTATCCATTACGGACTTATCGCCAGCTTCGAGGCCATTGAGAACAGTGGTTTAATGGACGGCTCCGGCCTCGACCTGGACCGCGTCGGTGTCGCCATCGGCTCGGGTATAGGCGGCCTGGAATTCATCGAGAAAAACTTCGATGCGCTGCGCAATCACGGACCACGGCGTGTCTCACCTTTCTTCGTGCCCGCCTCGGTCATCAACATGGTGGCCGGGAATCTGGCTATTAAATACGGTTTCTGCGGGCCGAACATTGCCATTACCACCGCCTGCACGACGGGAACCCATAACATTGGTTACGCGGCCCGTACCATCCAGTACGGTGACGCGGATGTGATGATTGCCGGTGGGGCGGAAATGGCCACAACGCCTACTGCCCTGGCGGCCTTTGCGTCGGCGCGGGCACTTTCCACACGCAATGAAGAACCGGAAAAAGCCAGTCGTCCCTGGGATGCGGATCGTGACGGCTTCGTTCTGAGTGATGGCGCCGGCGTGCTGGTTCTTGAAGAGCTGGAGTACGCCAAGGCACGCGGTGCCAATATTCTCGGTGAGGTCATCGGCTTTGGTATGAGTGATGATGCTTTCCATATCACCGCGCCGCCTGAAAACGGGGAGGGTGCGGCGAAATCCATGAGTCACGCCCTGCGCGATGCCGCCATCGATCCCGGTGCCGTGGATTATATCAACGCCCACGGCACCAGCACCCTGGTGGGGGATGTGGCGGAAGTTGCCGCCATCCGTTCCGTCTTCGGTAAGCATGCGGAAAACCTTGCCGTGAGCAGCACCAAATCGATGACGGGACACCTTCTCGGCGCAGCCGGCGCTGTCGAAGCGATATTCTCATTGCTCGCGTTGCGTGACGGTGTGCTGCCCCCAACGATTAATCTGGATAATCCGGCCGAGGGCTGTGATCTGGATTTTGTACCGCATCAGGCCCGTCAGGCATCCCTGAAGGTCGCCCTGTCCAACTCCTTCGGATTCGGAGGAACCAACGGCACCCTGATACTGAGTCGGTTCGAGGACTGATGGGGCAGGCTGAATTTCTATGGCCCGGAGAGAACGCCGTAATCCCGGTCGATGATCGGGGCCTGACCTATGGCGACGGGCTCTTTGAAACCCTTCGCGTTACCGGCCATGGGCCGGTGTTGCTCGAAGCACACCGCGACCGGCTCCTGGCCGCATGTCGGGCGTTGGCCATTCCCTTTGATCAGAGCCTGTTTGAGCACTGGCGGGAAGAGGCTTCCAGACGCGGGCTGCTCAACGCCCAAGGTGATGAGCACCAGGTTCTTCGCCTGATGGTCACGCGGGGATCCGGGGGCAGGGGCTACCGGCCACCCACCGATGTTGTACCCCGAGTCATTACCGTGCTCAGTTCAGCCCCCCCATTGCCCAAGGCACCCGTTTCTGCCGTCACCCTGGAACAGCCGATGACTGTTCCCCCGCATCGGCAGGGGATCAAGACACTGGAGCGACTTGATCAGGTACAGGCCAGTCTGGAACTGCCATCGGATGTGTTTGAAGGCCTGATGGCAGATCAATCCGGGGAACTGCTTGAGGGAACGCGTACCAATCTTATACTGGTGAAGGGGCATCGCATCGTGACACCGGTTCGCAGTCGCCTTGCGGTAGCCGGTACGCTGAGGGATTCGCTGATCCGCGATCTTCCCGGTCGCGGCTATCAGGTTGAGGAGGCCCCTATATCCCGGGCCCAGCTTATGGAAGGCGGTCTGATGCTGGTCAACAGTGTGATTGGCGCTGCCATTGTGGGGGTCCTGGATGGTCAGCCGCTGCCTTTCGTCGGGGAGGCTGAAGCCATGCAGGAGTGGATCGTCAATGAATATGGGTACTAGTCCGTGATTCGCAGGCTTACTATCGCGCTCGCACTGCTGATTGTTTTTGTGGCCGCTTCGGGGGCCTTTGTGGTGCTGCAGAACTTCGCTTCCCTTGACGAACCCATAGCGCTGGCGAGTCCGGTTGAATTTGAAGTGCCCCGAGGTGCCTCCTATGGTCGGGTGGCGCTTGAGATGGAAGAACGGGGTTGGGTGGATGATGCACTCTGGTTGCGGGTAAAAGCCCGGTTTTCTCCCGAGCTGGCAGACATCCAGGCCGGATATTACCAGTTCCAACCGGGTATGAGCGCGCTCGATATGCTCCGGATGATGGCTGCGGGACATACGCACACCTGGCCGGTAACCTTTCCGGAGGGCTGGACCTTCCATCAGATGCGTCAGGAGCTCGCGCGGCATGAACACCTCAGTGTGCGCCTCTCGGAGCTTTCCGACGAAGACGTCATGGCGAAGCTGGGACGTGAAGGCATGCACCCGGAAGGCTGGTTTTTTCCCGATACCTATAGTTATACCAAGGGAGAAAGCGATCTTGAGATTCTGCGTCGTGCCTATCAGCGCATGAACCGTGTACTGGCTGAAGAATGGGCCGCACGGA
>SLIH01000130.1 GCA_007135745.1 Halomonas sp.
AACACCCTCGCTGGGTGTATCCCGGCGTTGAGGGTTACGCTGCAGACCGACCAGCCGCAACAGGCTCCCGCGCACGAGCGGCGGATTGCGGGAGCGATTGGATGAATTGCGTGCGGAATTCCTCTCACCAGCCTGCTCGTCATTATCTGTTTCATACCGACTGGAACGTTTGCGAACCGGGGCCCAGGTTACGGGCATGTTCTCCAGTTCCAACACTCGAAGACCGCCCTCACGGAGACGCTGCATGAGCTCCTCCGTACCCCGGGGCCAGTGCTGCCGGAGTGCGGATTCAAAGGCGTTATAGAAAAGGGGTTTGACGTCATCACCGATCCCGGAGCGGAACACCGAGTAGTGAAGACACTGACACAGGGGTATGGGCGCAAGCGGATTGGTACGGTCGTCGAGATCACTGAGACTCAGCTGTAACAGCAACTGATTAAGCTGAAAAAGCCGATTACGCTGATCGCTGGCAAATCGCGTTGCCACCATCTGCAGTTCCAGCCAATCCTCAAACAGGGCCTTGTCGACTATGCGCAGGTCCTCGACCAACCCGCTGGCCTCTGATTCACCCTGCATTGCCGAGCGAAAGACATGCCAGCGGCGCAGAAAATTCCGCGCCATTTCGTCGCCACCCTGAACCAGGGTGACGCGCGCATCTTTAAGCTGGCTTATCTCATTTGTCGCTCCAGCCTTTTCCAGGCGGGTTTGAACCGCCTCCAGGGCCGCTTCCCTGAAACTGTCCAGCAACGGATTGAGCAATTCCCGGGCACCGTCCCGGAAGGTTTTCCAGAGGCGAATGCGCTCCCCTTCATCCAGCAACACCTGGCGGTAACTCGCAGGCTCGGTTTCCAGCAAAAGCTTTACCAGATCCGGCATGGGCTCGAAAAACCGGATGCCGACATGGGGAGAATCAATGCGCCGCACCTCCCCCATGACGCGGGAGTGGACTTCCGACCCGGTCCCCGCGACAAAGAGATGCATTTCTACCGGTGTTTCCGGCTCATCCAGCAACTGCTCCAGAACGTTGCGGGAGCCGACATTTTCGATCCACATACCCTGTTCACAGATATCCGCCACCTCACAGGGGGCGGGGTTCTGCCCGCGAGCAACAATCAGGGCATCGTGGCGCAGAGCGTGGCGAACGTGTTGACGGCGATCCTGATAAGGCATGAAATCCATTTGGGCAATGAGACGATAATTGCAAAAAGTGTAGTCCAAGTTCAGGACTTAAAACACGAGATAGATCAAGCTCTGGCGCCGAAAACTCAACTCAGCCTCCCCACAAGGGAGCCACATCATCCTGCACATGAGGGACAACACCCGACACTCATTTCTCAACAGCCACAACCACGCTATGATGCATTGCGTTGAATAATCGATAAAAGGAGTGCCGCATGAAAGCCGTAACCGTACGCAGCCCCGGTGGACTGGACCACTTGCAGATCACCGACCGGGAAGCGCCAGGAGAACCGGGGCCCGGTGAAATCCGGGTGCGCATTCACGCCAGCTCCCTCAATTTCCATGACATGAGCGTCGTCACCGGCGTCATTCCCTCCGAGGATGGACGCATTCCCATGTCCGACGGGGCCGGTGTTGTCGAGGCCGTTGGTGAAGGGGTCCGTGAATTTGCTGTTGGCGACGCGGTGGTTTCCACTTTCCTTCCCCCCTGGCAGGACGGCCTGCCGCATCAGGACAACTTCTCCGCAGTTCCCGGCGATGGTGTCGATGGCTATGCCTGCGAGCAGGTGGTACGACCCGCCAACTGGTTCACCCACCAGCCCAGCGGCTACACTCACAAGGAGTCCGCTACCCTCACCACCGCTGGCCTCACTGCCTGGCGTGC
Source organism: Halomonas sp. (assembly GCA_007135745.1). Lineage (GTDB taxonomy): Bacteria > Pseudomonadota > Gammaproteobacteria > Pseudomonadales > Oleiphilaceae > Halospina. Next base: position 1,844 of record SLIH01000130.1, read on the forward strand.
ACTGGTGGAAGACGGCAATCTCAAGGCCGGTGATACGGTGCTGGTTCTTGGGACCGGTGGCGTCTCCATCTTTGCCCTGCAGTTCGCGCGCATGATGGGAGCTCGGGTTATCGCCACCTCCTCTTCGGACGACAAGCTTGAGCGCCTGCGCGAACTGGGGGCGGAACACACCATCAACTACGTAACCGAACCCAAGTGGGGCAAGAAGGTGAAAGCGCTTACCAATGGCCGTGGCGTAGATCAGGTCATTGAGGTGGGTGGTCCGGGTACGGTTCCGCAATCCATTGATGCAGTTCGCATCGGGGGGCTTATTTCCCTGATCGGTGTGCTCACCGGCACCGGTGGCAACATTCCCACGGCCAAACTCATGATCAAGCAGGCCCGGCTCCAGGGTGTGGTCGTGGGCAGCCGCCGCCATCAACTGGATATGATCCGGGCGATCGAAGCCAGTGATATGCGCCCGATCATCGACAGCACCTTTGCGCTGGAGGAAATCGCCAAGGCCTTCGAGCACGAGAAATCGGGCCAGCATTTCGGCAAAATCTGTCTCGAATATTGAGAAACTCAACGGCCCGTTTCCGCAGACCATTCACAACGGAGGTGTATTTCCAGTGAACTTCTTCGAACATCAGGACCAGGCGCGCCGGCAGACCACCCGGTTGATCATACTGTTCAGCCTTGCCGTACTGGCCATATTGGCAGCAGTGAATCTCCTGATTCTGGGGGTAGTCGTCTACGGCGACGTTGAAGCCGGTGCACCGCCCCCTGATATGTGGTCGCTGGACTTTATCATGGCCAATCTGGACGTGGTCATGGTCATCTCACTGATTACGGGCGGACTTATTGGCATGGCAAGTCTTGTGCGCAGCCAGAAGCTCAAGGCCGGTGGCAGCGTTGTCGCCCGGGAGCTGGGCGGAACCCAGGTCGAGCCGGATACCCGCGATCCGCTCAAGCGTCGCCTGCGCAATGTCGTGGAGGAAGTTGCCATCGCCTCCGGGGTTCCGGTGCCGGACATCTTCGTGCTGGAAGAGGAGATGGGGATCAACGCCTTTGCCGCCGGCTACTCCACCTCGGACGCGGCGGTGGCGGTCACACGCGGCACCCTGGAAACACTGGATCGGGACGAGCTTCAGGGCGTAATCGCCCACGAGTTCGCTCACATCGTGAATGGCGATATGCGGCTCAACATCCGACTGATCGGCATTCTGTTCGGCATTCTGGCCCTGGCTCTGGCCGGTCGCCTGCTGATGCACTCGGGCAGCATGTCCCGCAACCGCAATTCCGGGGGCATTGTCATGGCCGGGCTTGCGATCATGCTCATCGGCTATATCGGCGTGTTTTTCGGGCGCTGGATCAAGGCCTCGGTGTCTCGTCAGCGCGAGTATCTGGCGGATGCCTCGGCCGTGCAGTTCACCCGGAATCCGGAGGGCATCGGCGGGGCCCTGAAAAAGATTGCCGCCAACCAATACGGCTCCAAGCTCCAGGCGGACAGTGAACAGGTTGGTCACATGCTGTTTGCCAGCGGGTTCATGGGGCAGATGCTGGCAACCCACCCGCCGCTGGAAAAGCGCATAAAAGCCATCGATCCGAATTTTCGCATGGAGCAACTGCGCGACGTTCACGAGCAGATGCAACGCCATGACCAATCACGCAAGGCCGAAGCGGAAAACGAGGAGACCTCGCGCCGTGCACCAGGAGCCATCGGAAGCCTGCTTGACCCGGATCAGCTCATTGAGCGGATCGGGCAGCCCGGTCTGGGCCAAATCCTGGCGGCCACCCTGCTCGCCCAGTCCATTCCTCGGGCCATGGAACAGGCGGCGCACTCCAGCGAATGGGCGACGGAGCTTGTCTGTGCCCTTCTCATTTCTGATGATCCGGAGGTCCGTTCGCGCCAACTTTCCATGGTGACGGAGTCTCTGGGCACGGAAAGCGAAAAACAGATACGCAACCTTCTGGAAGCCGGCAGCGAGCTTGTGCCTGAGCAACGGTTGCCCTTGCTGGAAATGGCCTTTCCCGTCATCCGCCATCTTCCGGCCCCCGAAGTCGACCGTTTGCTGGCTCTGATTGACCAGTTGGTCCAGGCGGACGGCAAGGTCGACGCCTTTGAATACGCCCTCGCCCGCCTGCTGCGCAAACAGCTCGAGGACAACCGTTATCCGGAGCGCGCCCGCCCCGGCGGGAAGCGACGGCTCAAGGACTGCCAGCCACAGGTTAACGACCTGCTTCGAATCCTGGCCCACCACGGCCACGAAGACGAAAACGAGGCGGTAGCGGCCATGACGGCTGGACTGAAGGTGTTGGGACTGAGCCCCGGCGAGACTCACGCGCTGCGCGCAAACTGGCACGAACGGCTGGACACGGCCCTGAAGCAACTGGATGGGCTGCGCATGCAGGATAAAGCGCAACTGCTCCGTGCTCTGATCACCGCCATCCAGCACGCCGGCCAAATCGTACCCTCGGAAGCCGAGTTGCTGCGGGTAATCTGCGCCTGCCTGCATGTGCCCCTGCCCCCGCTGGACGCGGAGGCAACAGAGGGCTGAGCGCCGTGCCGTGGATGCGTTCTCAGCGGCGGTTCAGCTCCATGTGCAACTCGATGGAACGCAGAATCCGTTGACGGTCAATCCAGCCGGACGGACGCTTGTCGTCCATGACCGGAATCTGATTCAGATTCTTCTCGTTCATCAGCATCAGTACATCGGTGGCTGGCGTATCGGCCTCCACCGTAATCAACTGATCCAGAGGGGTCATCACGTCCCGCACCGGAGTGGAAGGCCACTGGTCCCGAGCCATCCTGCGCGCATCACTCAGGCTCACGAGGCCATGAACCTGTCCACGCTCACCCACAAGAGCAGCACGTTCACCTTTAGGCAACACCTGCTGGTTTACCCATTCCTCAATCGGCGTTTCCGGTGCAACCATTGGCAGCGCGCTATCGGCCAGATCCCGCGCCCGCGTGCCCGTCAGACGCTCACGCAGGTCATAGCTTCGTCCATGGCCCTCGGCCATGCTCAACAGGAACCAACCGATGAGAATGGCCCATAGCCCCCCGATCAGGTTTCCAATGACCAGTATGTTCCAAAGGCCCAGCCCGAAAAGCCCGTAGGAGACCAGTCGGCCCCCGGCAACCGCCGCGCGATTCCCCTTGCTGGCATCGCCGGTGAGTTTCCAGACCAGGGCGCGGAAGACACGTCCACCATCGAGTGGAAAGCCCGGCACCATGTTGAATATGGCCACGACAAGATTGATCACGGCAAGCCACCCCAGAGCAACCGAAACCGGTTCCGGAAGCCAGATCGTGAGACCGGAAAGTACGGCAAAAGTCAGCGCCAGAACCAGGCTGACAATGGGGCCGGCGATGGCAATCTTGAACTCATCACCGGCGGTTTTCGCTTCGCTGCTCATCTGGGCCATACCCCCGAAGATGAACAGCGTGATGGCTTTGACCGGAATACCGCGCTTCATGGCAACGAGACTGTGGCCCAGCTCGTGAGCCAGAATGGAGGCAAAAAATGCCAGTGCGGTGACCACAGCCGTGGTAATGGCAACACCCAGCGACCAGTGGGAGAACTGCTGCTGCAACCCTGTGCTCATGGTGACCACAAGAAGCGCAAAGATAAACAGCCAGCTGACATGAACCTCCAGGCGGATTCCACGAAAATGGCCCAGCAATAATACCGATTTAAACATTCAGAGTTCCTTTTCTCAGCGAATTAAGGCGATCTCCAGCCGTTTCTAGCATATCACTTTGACTCTGCTTTAATTGTTATGGATTATCCGATTTAAAAACCAGTCTGCCGCCGGCCTCCAACTGGCCAGGTACGACAACATCTGACCCATTGGATTTCGGAGCAAACAGTGAGCAGTAACAATCCAGGAATTCAGGCGGCGCTGGCGGACACTCCGCGAGGGGCATTTATTGCCTCAGCGGACCTGGCCGAGCAGATCTCGGGCCACAGCATCCCACCCCGCGCTGTCGTGCAACGCATTCTGAAATTCCTCCCTCCCCTGTCACGGGATCATACACTGCTGTATGTCGGAGCCGGTTCCGGCTATGTGCCTGCAGTGCTTTCGCGCCTGGTGGAAAAGCTTTATGTGGTGGAGAAAGAGCCTGCCATAGCTGACATTGCGGCAACCAACATGGCCGGCCTGGGCATCGAGAATGTGGAGCTGATCGTCGCTGATGCCGAGACCGATATCCTCCTCGACGCGCCATGCGACCTGATAATCAGCGGCACCTTCCTGCAGACCCCACAGAACCTGCTGCAGTCACTGCGCGAGGCGGGTCAGTTGATCAACCTTGAGCCGGAGAAAGGCAGACCGCCCTCTCTTGTGCAGTACGAAAGGCGGGGCGATCGGCTGGAACGGATCAAAACTCTCGGCTGGGTTGATTTCCGGCGCAATACGGACGATGTCCTGATTGACCTCGGAGTCGCCGGGGAAGACGTCGTACGCAAAGCGCGGGAGGAAGCCGTAACCAGTGGCAAGCCGCTGCTGCGCACCCTGCGCAGGATGATCAACTACGAGGAGGCGGACCTCTACCGCCGCCTGGCCGCTCAGAAACGGGGCGTTTCGTTCATTGAACTGGACAAACTGCTTCCCAGTCTGGACCCACGCCTGTTTGCGGAATTTTCACGCACTTTCCTTGACCGCCATCGGCTGATTCCTGCCTATTTCCAGGAAAACCAGCTGATGGTCGTCAGCGATGACCCGGACGTTCGTCTGGAAGCCATCGAACGACTGACCACGGCGGATTCGGTGAATGTACTATTGGTCACCCCAGCCGATTTCCAGCGGCTCTGGTCGCACCTGACCATCACCCAACGAGGCGACATGCTGGCGCGGAATCAGCTGGCGGAAGTGGAACAGCCGAAGGCAGACGAGGATCTGACAGGCAGCTCCGACACCAGCATCAGCCCCTATCTCGTTTCCATCTACGAGGGCATCCTGCTTGAGGCCGTTACCAATCAGGCCAGCGATGTGCATATTGAGCGCTACGATGATCGTGTCCGCATCCGTCTGCGCATTGACGGGGAGTTGCGCGACCTCGGTCACTATCGGCTGACGCCCCGGGAACTGCTCGGGATCGTCAATGTCATCAAGCTCCGGGCCGAGCTCAATATCGCCGAACGGCGACTGCCCCAGGGAGGGCGCTCCAGGCTGCGCTTTGGGGACTCCTCTTACGACCTTCGGGTCCAGACCCAGCCTTCCCTGCACGGCGAACATGTGGTCATTCGGCTGCTGCGCCAGACCGGTCGTGCCATGACGATGAAAGAGCTGGGGATGTCCCGCAAGACGGCGGGCCACTACCAACGGCTTTTGAACAACCCCGCCGGCCTGGTCCTTGTTGTGGGCCCCACCGGTTCGGGCAAGTCCACCACGCTCTATGCAGGCCTTCAGGAGCTCGCCGACGACGGTTTGCGCAAGGTCATTACCGTGGAAGACCCGATTGAGTATTCCATAGACAACATCCAGCAGACCCGCGTCCGTCCCGATATCGGCTTCAGCTTTGCCAACGCAATGCGCGCTTTCGTTCGCCAGGATCCTGACGTCATCCTGGTCGGTGAGATCCGTGACCAGGAAACTGCCCTGGAAGCCATCCGTGCCTCCCAGACCGGCCATGTCGTGCTCTCCACCCTGCACTGCAACGATGCCGTTGATTCACTTCAGCGGCTCTATGACCTGGGAATTCACCCCAACTCCATCGCCAGCGAGTTGCTGGCGGTCATTGCCCAGCGGCTTGCGAAAAGGATCTGTGCGGAATGTCGTACCGAGGTGGAACCGGATCCCGTCATTATGGCGGAGCTTTTCCCCGAGGGTGCCCCCACGGGCTTCCGTTGCTTTGCGGGCAAGGGTTGCCCCAGCTGCAACGGCAAAGGCACTCGGGGTCGTGTGGCCGTGATCGAGTACATGCATGTGAACACCGACATCCGCAATGCCATCTCGCGCCAGCCCCCCATCGGAGAGATGCGCTGGCTGGCGTTGGATGCGGGACTGAGCACCATGCGCGACAGCGCGCTTGACCATGTCATTGCCGGGACCATACCGCTTTCAGAGCTGCCCCGTATTCTGCCCGAGGAACGTATGGCACCGGAGACCCGTGGTGGGCGGAGAGAAACCCAATGAGCAAGTACGAAAACAAGCAACGCCTGCCGGCGGAAGTGGAATATCAGGAAGAGCTGGAACGCTTGCGACAACTGGACCCACACCCGGTGCCGCCTGGCTGGCGCATGTCCCCGGTAGCGGTGGAGAAGTTCGTCCAGGGGGACGAAGAACTGGGCATAGAACGCAAATTTGTCTGCGATCCGGAGGTGGTAACACGCGTGGTTATTGCGCTGTGCACCAATCGGGGGTCGCTGCTGGTGGGTGAGCCCGGTACGGCCAAATCGCTGCTTTCTGAACTGATTGCGGCCGCCGTGTCCGGGGATTCCTCGCTGATGATCCAGGGCGGCGCCGTCAACAGCGTCAACCAGCTTCTCTATACCTGGAACGAAGCCCTGCTGCGCCAGCATGGTCCCTGTGCCAAGGCGCTGGTACCCAGCCCCCTGCTGCGCGCCATGCGCGACGGCAAATTCCTTCGCTTCGAGGAAATCGCCCGCTGCCCCCAGACACTGCAGGATTCCGTTCTTTCCATCCTCTCGGACCGCGTGATCACAATCCCCGAACTCTCCGGGGATGAAGGCGTCATCTACGCCACGGAGGGCTTCAACATCATTGCCACCTCCAACAGCGTGGATGAAGGCGTCAATCGCATGAGTGCCGCCCTGAAGCGGCGTATGAATTTCGAGACCGTCAAACCGATCGCGCGGCTCAATGATGAAATCGACGTGGTGGTCCGCCAGACCGATAAGCTCAATGCCAAGGCCGGGATCAGCCTAAAGCCCGACCCGATGGTGCTGGAAGTCCTGGTGACCGTATTCCATGAACTGCGCAACGGGCAGTCGATAGCCGGACGCAGCACGGATCGTCTGGCGGGCGCCGCCATGTCGACGGCCGAGGCAGTTTCAGTCGCCCACGCGCTGAGCGTGCACGCCTTCTACTACGCGGAGGGAAAGATGACCATCGACAATCTGGTGCACTTCATTCTGGGCTCTGCGCTCAAAGATAAGCCCGATGACCGTCGTCGGCTGAGACATTACTTTGACACGGAAATCGCTGAGCGCAGCGGCGACCATTGGGAGGCGCTCTATGGGCAGCGTCATCTTCTCTAGAGAAGGATTCAACCGCCGGGCATGGGCGATTCCACGGAGAGGAGAATCTGGTAGCTGTCCAGCCCGCCCCTTTCGTCGCGGGTAACCCGTGTCTGATCGGCGCTGACGCTGAGGTTCAGGTCCATCCCCGGCCACTGATGTACCGGTGCGAAGGCCTTCCAATGTAACTCCCCTGATATGTGACGCCTACCGTCGTTGCGGGCAAGCAGAGGATCCGTGACGCCCCGGGTGCGGTTAAACTCAACCTTCTGGCGCCAGGAAAGCTGCTCGGGGATAAGCCAGGCATCCGCCGTGAATCCGAAGAAGCTGTGATAGGCAATAACATCGCGGTCCGGGCGCCTCTCCCGCTGCAGCTGTCCGGATGGCTGAATCCACAGGCGATCCGACAGCGTCAGTGTCGCATCCGCGAAGACCTCATCAGCGCGCGTGTCCAGAGGCGAATACTCGCGCCCGCGGCACTCACTGGCACTGTACCCCAGGGACAGGCTTCCAAGCGGATTGGCAAACCGGGAGGCCAGAGTGAGCTCATGCTTCACTCGATCGCGCGGTGTGTACATGGGTCGATCACTGAGGTCATCGGTGACCACCCGGGTCAGCCCCAGATCATAGATGGGCGATTCCAGCCACCGTGTCCCGAAGAATTCGGGCGCCTGGTAATTCAGGTTGACCTGGTGCTCCGTATGACGCGCCGCGGGGAGCATATCGCGCCGCGAGGTATTTTCCTCGCGAACGCCGACGCTACCATCAACAGCCCAGCGTCCAGCCGCCAGACGGCTGAACACCCGATCCATCGACTGATCCCGGACCAGGGGTTGATTACCTGGACTGCGATAGTCGGAGCCAACATCCGTGGTTTCAGCGCCCAACCGCCAATCCAAAGGAAAACGCCCCAAATCGGGATCAAAGGTCAACGCTGCCCGGTAGGCGCCGTCTGTGATTCGGCCTGTCTCTTCCCTACCAGCCGAGAAACGCGTTATCGCCTTCTCCATGTCCAGCTGCAACCGATCGTCCCACCAGACCGAATCAACCCCGACGGAATAACCCGTGCTCTGTCCCGGGCGCCGGCCATCCGATAGAGCCCCACCCTGGAATCGGCCACTGATGTAACCCGCTGAAACACTCATGTCGGACCATCGCGTATCGAAACGCGAGCGCCAGATGCCTCCCGCGTAGCCCCCATGGCCTTCGGCGACATCTTCTGCCGAGCCCTGAATGCCAAAGACCGAGAGATCACTGTTGAAGGCGTCCAGTTGAGCGTCAGCGGACAGGCCCCGGTGGGACTTGCCGTCAAACAGCAAGCCTTTTTCTGTCGGTTGGTGGTTGCCCAGGCGGAAGTCCAGCCGGTCGCCTTCGCCGGTAAACAGGAACGAATCCAGAGCCGCCCCCTGCCCCGATTCGTCAAAGCCAGTCTCCTGCTCAACCGTCGCATCAAGATCGAGCTCAAACTGCCAGTGCTCAAGACCCGCTATCCCCAGCTCGCTTCCGGCAAAGCGTGTCTGAACGTCACGCTGTTCGGTGACCGGACCGGCATCAAGGGCCGCCTGCACGGAGGGCAGACAGAATCCGTAAATCAGCAGCGTCAGCGGCAACCAGGAGGACAGTTTCATTGAGATACAGTCTTGTCGTTTGTTTTCGCATGTTTCGAGACGCGGCTGACGCCCCCAAAAGCTAGAATGAGTATAAAGTACTTTTCAGAGACTGTTGATTACATTGTTAAAAATCGCTACAAAAAAGGACACACAGATACGTTCAAAAAATAACCAGACGATGCACGGAAAACACGAAAATCCTGGAAAACCCCCCTTTCCTGAAGCCATTTGTTCCTTTCGTGTTGACTCCATGTGCATTACGGGCGCAGATTACAATTTAACGGTCCATTCAGAATCAGGATCCGGGTAACGAGAATCCATCAAACGGAATTGCCCAGCGGTAAGCCATTATGTTCGAAGACAGAATTGATGCCGCGGATCAACTCGCCCGCAAGCTCAAAGAGCGGGACCTGGATAACCCTCTCATTCTTGCCATTCCTCGCGGTGGGGTGCCCATGGGGCGGATCCTGGCCAGAGAGCTTCACGGGGAGCTGGATGTCGTCCTGGTGCGCAAGCTTCCCGCCCCCGGCAACCCGGAATTCGCCATTGGCGCCATCAGCGAGGACGGCACGCTTCACGCGCCCAGCCCTTACCTCAAACAGATCAGCCAGGACTACGTCCGTCGTGCCACGGACGCCCAGATCGACCTCATCCGTCGCCGGCGCAAACAGTACACACCCGCCAGAAATCCGGTTGATCCGGCGGAACGGAATGTTGTGATCGTGGATGATGGCAGCGCTACCGGCGCCACCAGAGCAGCGTCAAGTGTATCCGAAAGAAAATCCCCAAACCGGTCTTTTACCTGGTACCAGATCCTATCAGGATAAGAGGAGTCGGATATGTGTACTTCG
>SLIH01000433.1 GCA_007135745.1 Halomonas sp.
CGATAACTGCTGATGGGGACGAAGTAAGCGAACCGATGCCCGTGCGAGACTCTCTGTCATTCCGGCCTCCGAGCCGGAATCCAGTGAGTGATCGGTGTACCACGGCGCCGGAGCTCGTGGACCCCGGATCAGGTCCGGGGTGGAAAAATCAACGCTGCGGGCGGAGAGTCGGTGGTGGTTGCTTATCGATGTACCCATCAGTGACAAGTGACGAGGGCGTTCAGGCGGTGTCAGTGGAGTGTGGCCTGTGCACCCGGTTTTTCACCAATTAAGGAAGACAGGATGACTGAGCGAGTTTTTATCACCGGCGGGGCCAGCGGCCTGGGCCGGTCGATTGCATTGCTTTACGCGAGCAAGGGCGCACGGGTCTGTATCGGGGACATTACCCCGGAGCAGGGTGTGGAGACGGAGAAGGCGATCAATGATGCCGGTGGCGAAGGTCTCTTTGTTGAGTGCGATGTTCGCCGTATTTCCGATTTTGAGAAAGCAAAGGATACGCTGGTGAAGCAGTGGGGCGGGGTTGATGTGGTCGTCAACAACGCGGGTGTTGCTTCCGCCGGGTCCATTGAGGACACCACCATTGCCGACTGGGAGTGGATTCTGGATATCAATGTCATGGGTGTGGTGCGTGGCTGCAAGGTATTCACGCCGCTTCTGAAAGAGCAGGGCAGTGGCACCATTGTGAACATTGCGTCCATGGCCGGGCTGATGCTGGCGCCGCTGATGTCGAGCTACAACGTGTCCAAGGCAGGGGTCATTGCGCTGTCGGAGACCATGAATCACGAATTTGTGGGAACCGGGGTGAATGTCTGCGTGGTCTGTCCGGCGTTCTTCCAGACCAATCTCACCTCCACCATGCGCTCGAGCATTCCGGGCATTCAGAGCAACGTCAACAAGCTGATGAAGCGGTCCGGCGTTACTGCTGAAGACGTCGCCTCAGACATTGAGCGGGCGGTGCGCAAGGGGGATTTCTGGGTGCTGCCGCACAAGACTGAACGGCGTCTTTGGTACATCAAGCGGGCCAGCCCCTCAGCCTTTGATTTCCTCATGGGCCTGGAAAGCAAGCGTTGGATGAAGAAGATGAAGGCTCAGGCCGGTCAGTGATTGACTGCCGCAAGAGCACAGCCTGAACGGAGATGGATCCATGTCCCTGATTGATCAGCCAACCGAGATTCGCGAAGGCGAAGAACTGGATATCACTGCGGTGGACCAGTTCATGAAAGCTCAGCTCCCCGAGCTGTCCGGCACACCGACCATTCGGCAGTACCCCGGTGGTGCCTCCAATCTGACCTATCAGATTGACTATGACGGGCGTTCCTTTGTGCTTCGGCGTCCGCCGTTCGGTCATAAGGCGAAGTCGGCCCACGATATGTTGCGGGAAGCGCGCATCATGGAGGCGCTGAAGCCGGTTTATCCCTATGTGCCGAATATCATTGCCATCTGTGATGACCACAGTGTGCTGGGCGATGATTTCTATGTGATGGAGCGCCTGGAGGGGATCATCCTGCGTCAGGATTTCCCCGAGGGTTTCAGTCTTGATGAGAGCGAGACCCGCAAGCTGTGCACCAACGTGGTCGATAAACTGGTCGACCTGCATCAGGTGGATTATCACGCGGCCGGTCTGGATCACATCGGCAAGGGCGCCGGCTATGTTCGCCGCCAGATCGAGGGGTGGAGTGACCGCTTTCGCAAGGCCCACACCGATGATGTGGGCGACTGCGAAGAGGTCATGCAGTGGCTGCACGAGAAGATGCCGGAGGACGTGACCACCTGCATCATCCATAACGATTTCCGTTTCGATAATGTGGTGCTGAATCCGAATAACCCGTTTGAGGTCATCGGTATTCTCGACTGGGAAATGGCGACTCTGGGCGACCCGTTGATGGATCTGGGCAACAGTCTGGCCTACTGGGTGCAGGCGGATGATGATCAGTTCTTCCAGATGCTGCGGCGCCAGCCCACGCATCGTCCGGGCATGATGACCCGGGATGAGGTGGTGGAATACTACATGAAGCGTTCGGGCCTGGAGGTGGAGAACTTTGATTTCTATGAAGTCTACGGTCTTTTCCGTCTGGCCGGCATTGTGCAGCAGATCTATTACCGCTTCTACCACGGCCAGACCAAAGACAAGCGCTTTGCCGGTTTTGGTCAGGCGGCCAATTATCTGGAGCAGCGCTGCAAGAAGCTGATCAGCCAGAGCAAGCTGTAAGGCGGAGTTCGTAGCACCATGGCAACCATGCATCTGATCCGCCACGGCCAGGCCAGTTTTGGCGCCGAGGATTATGACCGCCTCTCAGGTATTGGCTGGAAACAGGGTAACGTGCTGGGGCGGTGGTATGCGCGCCACACGCAGCCCGATCTTCTGGTGGGCGGGAGTCTGCGTCGGCACCGGGAAACCATTGAGGCATTCAGGGAGGGTTTTGGCGCGGACCTGCCGGAAGCGATCATCAACGAAGGCTTCAATGAGTTCGATCACCTTGCGGTCATCCGGGCCTATCGTCCGGAGTGGGCCGACAGGCAGGTGATGGCACGGGATCTGGCGAGCGAGCACTATCCCCGCAAGGCCTTCCAGAAGGCCTTTGCCGAGGCCATTGGCCGCTGGATTGGCGGGCAGCACGACGCGGACTATCCGGAACCCTGGCCGGCCTTCAAGGCCCGGGTGAGAAAGGGTCTGGAGGAAGTGATCCGCGAAGCAGGGGATGCCCGCCATGTCCTGGTGGTGACCTCGGGTGGGCCCATCAGTGCGGTTGCCCAGCAATTACTTGAGCTGGATGACCGGCGGGCCATGAAGCTCAATGAGGTGCTGGCCAATGCCAGTGTCAGCCGCCTGCTCTACAGCGGGGATCGCCGCAGCCTGGCAGTGTTCAACAGCTTCGGGCATCTGGAACAGGAAGACCCTGGGCTTGTTACTTACCGTTGAA
>SLIH01000031.1 GCA_007135745.1 Halomonas sp.
CAGTCATCATGCGATCGTTATCTCCACCCAGCCCGGCTGGGAAACGCATGGTGTCCTCCGCGATACTCGCCATTGGCAAAAGGGCCAGCAACAGCAGGGGAGACCGGGGAGTTCTCTTCATGGATTGCCTCCCCTTTTCAGAACGTCCGGAATGAACTGGAAGGGAGCGTGGAATTTCCATTCACCCTCGCTGAAACTCCCATAATGGGTGTTACCCAGGCGCCGCGATACGGTGGCTGTTTGCTCACGCCAGGCCAGCGTGCCCGCACTGATATCGGGGACTTCCACCCTAAGGTCGGAGAGCAGCTCAGCCAGCCGCTCAGCTCCGTACTGACCATGCTGGGCAAGCAATGGCTCAACGTCCTCCAGTGCCGCCTCAAGGTCTGTCTCGCCGGATTGACTTGAACGGTAGTCACTCAGGGTTTGAGTCAGTCTTTCAAGAGACTGGGACAGTTCCTGATAGCCGGATGCTTCCGAGGGAGTCCAAGAATCCAGAGCCTGCTTCCTGGTGGACCAGGCCATTTCTTCACCGAGGTAGGCGAGTTCCAGAAGATAACGGAAAAGCGTGCGATCTTCCTGCAGCGACCGCAGCTCATCATGCATCGCGGAAATGGTATCCGCCTGCTTCTCTGCGGCGTTTCCGGAAACATTCTGGATGGCGATGTTGATGCGAAGCAGAAGCTCTCCGGTGCTACTGGAGATCTCTATATGGGATTCCCGGGGGCGATCGACCTCTTCGCTCGTGAATGAGAGCATCCCGTTGTCATATACGGCCTGGTTGAGGTAAGACCCGCGCTCAATCTGAAGATCCGAATCATCGGTGCACAGCGACAGCTCAAGCGTTTTGCTGCTGAGCTCATCAATCAGGGTGTTGCGCGTTTCGTTGTCTTCGCAGGTGGCTGTTACGCCTCCGTCCAGGGTTTCAGAGTCAGAATCACGGTTCCCGGAATTGTCCAGGCAACCCGTGAGCAGTATCACGAGCGCCAGGACACCAATGAACGAATTCGGGACGCCAACTACTCGATTATTCATGGAATCAGAGGGCCTCAACGACCGTATTGGATATCTACCACCAGCATACGTTTGTCGGGGCGAGCAGGTTGTTACTTACTGTTTGTTCCTGGTTACAGGGAGTGGCGGCAAAGGGCTGTCGAGTTGGTCTGCAATGATCCGTAACAGTTCGTATTCCCGGGTGCTGATGCGGTTATTGTGGAGGGCGCACTGACAGCAGGCGTCAATAATGGCCGGTTTGAGCATGGGGGTGAGCGCGTTGAGGCGTTTGAGCGCCGTCAGCAGAGCGCGTGCGTTGACCTGTTCGGAAGCAGGTTGTTGTGGTTTGCGCTCGAACCCCGCCATGGCCTGCGCAAACAGTGGCGCGGGATTGCTGCTGTCTGAAGCGCGGGCCATAAGCCAGAGCAGGGTACGGACATCCTGGAGTACCGGTGCATAACGGCGGAATTTCACCCTTTGGGCTCGTCCCGAGCCAGGCTCGAGGTGCTTGCGCAGGAAACCCAGCACGGCGTATTCAGACAGCCCGATCCGGCCGTCTTCGCGCAGCAGGCGTTCCATATCGTCCAGTAGTTGTTGGCGGGCATCGGGATTCAGTTCGCGCAGCGCCGTCAGGGCCAGTTCAAGCAGGGGCAGCCGATACGCGGGTCCGAGATCCGCAAGCGTCTGCTGCAATTGCCGAACCTGGAGCTCATCCGGCGCAATATCGCCAACCGCCGAAAGCGTTGCCAGGGTAGTGGCGGTGCGTTCATGATCGGCGTCTTCCAGTGCCAGGGCAAAACAAAGGTGGACGGCTCCCTCCATGCCGTGCAGTTGCTGATAGAGCCCGCCGGGCAGGCTGGATAGGAGGTTGTGAGCGTAGTCCTCGTTGGTCGGAGTCACCATGCCTGCACCCTCACTGGGTGAGGCGGTGGCGAAAGCATTCGCCGACGCGAAGCCCGACGTGCCCGCAGGGGTGCTGGCAGAGCCCGAGTCGGGTGGGGAGGCCGACTGGGGCTGACGTCCATACCGGGCCCGCATCCGGGCCTCCAGAGAAGGATCAATGGCTTTCAGGCGCTGGTCGATGGGTGGATGGGAGGCAAGGATTCGTCCGAAAGACAACCGGACACTTTCGCTGAAACACATGTGGTTCATGTCTTCCGCGTGACTGGTGGTGCGCAGGCGGCTGCCGTCATGGGCAATGCCAATCTTGTACAGGGCTCCGCCGATGCCCTGGGCATTGCGGGTAAACTGAACCGAAGCGGCATCGGCCAGATACTCCCGCTGGCGGGACACGGCGGCCTTGATCAGCCGGCCGAAGAAAAGGCCGATATAGCCGATCAGCATCAGGGCCAGACCGACAAAGATGGCGCCGCCACGATTGTCGCGGCGTCGGCTGAGGCGCCAGCTGTCCCCCCAGCTGCCCATCTGCACCATGTATTTGCCCATCTGCCCGATGAACAGGATGCCGGCCAGCAGGGCAATCAACCGCACATTGATGCGCATATCGCCGTTCAGGATATGGCTGAACTCGTGGCCCACGACCCCCTGGAGTTCCTCGCGATTGAGCTGCTCCAGGGCACCACGGGTCACCACCATCACGGCCTCGCTGGGCTGATAACCGGCCACGAAAGCGTTGATCCCCTGCTCACCGTCCATCACGTAGAGTCTGGGCGGCGAAATGCCGCTGGCAATGGCCATTTCCTCAGTAATGTGTCGCAGGCGCGCTTCCTGCGGATCACTCGTGTCGGCCGGGATAGCGCGCGCGCCCACCATAGCCGCGACATCCTCCCCACCCCCGGCAAGATCGGTGTAGCGATACAGTGAAACCGATAGAATAACGGCCAGTACGACCGACACATTAATCAGGCCGTGATGCGAGATCAGCCACCGATGATAGGGCAGTGGGTCGGCCGTGAAGCTGGTGAG